>DQHV01000247.1 GCA_003524335.1 Candidatus Aminicenantota bacterium
CTTTTTATCCCGGAAGCCCCACAACGCGCCCACCGGGAACATCCCGGCCCGGAGGGCCGTCTTCATGTCCACGCCGGTGTCGCCGATATAGATGATTTGCTCGGGAGGGATCCGAAGCCCGCGGGCGATAAGGAGTGCTCCGGCAGGATCGGGCTTGGGAGGGAGGTCGGGTTTCGCCCCGATGATGAAAGAGAAGTCAAACCCGGGAAGGAAATCCCGCACGGCCTGGCGGGTGAAATCGTCGAGCTTGTTGGACAGGATGCTGAGCTTGATCCGGCGCTGGGCCAGCTCGGTGAGCAGTCCGGTGATCCCTGGATAGGGCCGGGTTTTCGTTCCCCAGCGATCGGTATACTCCGACCGGAATTCCCGGATACAAGACTCGACGGTTGCTGAGTCAATTTGCGCCGCGGGCAGTGAACGTTCCGCCATAGCGTGCACTCCGTCTCCCGTCAGGTATCTGTAGGCGCTCGTCTCGTGGCCCGGGAACCCCATCCGTTCCAGGGCCGCGTTCATAGCGTCGGCGATGTCGGCGAGCGTATCCAGGAGCGTCCCGTCGAGGTCGAATATCGCCGCCTGGAATTTCATCGGCTCTCTATTCTATCTCCACTAACTTCGGGACACAATGTCAGCCCCCATTATTAACTCGATCATCTGTTGTAGGCTGGGCACATTTATATTGGATTTCCCGAATTGACATGGCTTGATCGTTTTTCTAGAATCTTTTTGGAATAAAGTCCGTATACACAAGAAAAGACATGAGACCTTGAAAAGATGCCCCCAACGAAAAAAAAGAAAATCCCCGAAATAGACGATTCGTTGAAATCGCTGCCGAATATCGGCAAGACCACTGCTGCGAAGCTCGGCCAAATCGGGATCACCTCCAAAAAAGAATTCCTCAGACGCGATCCCTACAGGGTCTTCGACGAGCTGAGGAAGAAGGTCGACCCGACGCTCTGCCGCTGCGCCCTGGCCGGGATCGTCGGGGCCAAGAAGGGAGTCCGCTGGCACACGATCACCAAAGAATCCGCCAAAGAATACGAAAAGAAACACCCCCGGCATGTCTGGGGAAAGTGCTAGAAAAAATCGCCCCAGCCAAGAAAGGAGATTTATCGATGATGAGTCAGAGAAGCGCCCTGGTATTTTTTGGCCTTTTGGCCATGAGTGTCATTATGCTTTCCGCCGCCGAGACGCCGCTCCTCCTCCAGCAGCCGACGCTGAGCAAAACTCAGGTTGTTTTCGCCTTTGCCGGTGACCTCTGGACGGTCTCAAAGGAAGGAGGCGTGGCCAAGCAGCTGACCACCGGAACGGGGACCGAAAGCGACCCCTTCTTCTCTCCGGACGGCACCCTGGTCGCCTTTACCGGCGAGTATGACGGGAACATCGACGTCTATCTCGTCCCGGCGGGCGGCGGAGTCCCCAGGCGCCTGACCTATCATCCCGGCCCGGACCAGGTCGGCGGCTGGAATCCAAACGGAAACCGGGTCGTCTTCCGTTCGTCGAGGCAAGATGATGCCGGAGTCGGCATCCCCCGGTTTTACACGGTCGGCTTGGAAGGTGGATATCCCGAGGTGCTTCCCCTTCCATCCGGCATGTCCGCCTCCTTCTCTCCGGACGGAACTCGCCTTGCCTATGTCCCGACGCTGCAATGGCAGAGGGCCTGGAAACGCTACCGCGGCGGTCAAACCACCCCCGTCTGGCTGGTCAACCTCTCCGACCTCAAGGTCGAGAAGGTCCCGCGGGAGAATTCCAACGATTCCACCCCGATGTGGGTCGGAGATAAAGTCTACTTTCTATCCGACCGGAACGGCCCCGTGACGCTGTTCGTTTACGACACAAAGTCGAAGAAGGTTGACCAGGTGATCCCTAACGACGGCCTCGACTTCAAGGCCGCCTCGGCCGGTCCCGGAGCCATCGTCTATGAGCAATTCGGCTCGCTCAACCTCTTTGACCTGGCCACCGGGAGAGCCCAGAAGCTCGATGTCAGCCTCAACGGAGATTTTCCAGAGGTTCGTCCGCACTATGTCAAGGTCGGCCAGAAGATCGCGAACGCTAACATCTCGCCGACCGGAGTCAGGGCCGTCTTCGAGGCGCGGGGCGAGATCCTGACCGTCCCGGCTGAAAAAGGCGACATCCGAAACCTTACCCGGACGACAGGCGTCATGGAGCGCGATCCTTCTTGGTCTCCGGACGGGAAATGGATCGCCTACTTCTCGGACGACTCGGGCGAGTATGCTCTCCACATCATCGACCAGGCCGGAAAGGAACCGGCGAAAAAGATTGCCCTGGCGGAGCAACCGTCCTTCTACTACCGGCCGATGTGGTCACCCGACAGCCAAGAAGGTCGCCTACAATGACAAGCGCCTGACCGTCTGGTACGTGGACATCGAGAAAGCGGCCCCGGTCAAGGTCGATACTACCTACTACTACAATCCCACGTTCGTCTGGGACTTCGTCTGGTCGCCCGACAGCCGCTGGCTGACGTACTCCAAGCAGATCCCGAGCCACATGCACGTCGTCATGGTGTACTCACTCGAGACGGGGAAGACGACCCAGGTCACGGACGGCCTGAGCGATGCCGAGTTCCCCGTTTTCGACAAGAACGGTAAGTACATATTCTTCACGGCCAGCACGGACGTGGGTCTGACCCCCGGCTGGCTCAACATGTCCAGTCTGGACCGGCCGGTGACCCGGAGCGCCTATGTCATGGTGTTGCGGAAGGACCTGCCGTCGCCGCTGGCTCCGGAGAGTGACGAAGAGAAAGGCAAGGAAGAAGAGAAGGCGGAAAAGAAAGACGAGAAGAAGCCGGAGGAAAAGAAGGAAGCGGAAAAGGCGGCCGGAGCGGCCGATAAAGCAAAAGACAAGGACAAGCCCAAAGAGGCGGAGAAAGTCAACATCGATTTCGACAACATCGGCCAGAGGATCCTGGCCCTGCCTATTCCCGTGAAGAACTATGTCAACCTGGCCGCCGGTAAGGAGGGGATGATATATCTCTTGGAAGCGCCACCGCTCCTGAGTGCGCTCTATTCGGGCGGCGGCGGGATGACGCTCCACAAGTTCGACCTCTCTCAGCGAAAATTCGAAAAGTTCCTGGATAATGTGAAAGCCTTCGTTATTTCCGCCAACGGAGAAAAGATCCTCTATGCCTCGGGACAGAACTGGACGATCGCCCCGACCACCGGGCCGGCCGAGCCCGGGAAGGGCCTTCTCCGTACAGCCGAGATGGAGGTCTATGCCGAGCCCCGGGTCGAATGGAAACAGATGGTCCACGAGGTCTGGCGGATCGAGCGCGATTTCTTCTATGATCCGGGCGCCCACGGCCTCGACCTCAAGGCGGCGGAGAAGAAATATTCCATCTACCTCGATGGCCTCGCCGGCCGCCAGGACCTGAACTACCTTTTCGAGGAGATGCTCGGGGAATTGACCTGCGGCCACGTCTTCGTCGGGGGCGGCGACCTGCCGGAGGTCAAGACGGTGCGGGGCGGACTGCTCGGGGCCGATTACACTATCGAGAACGGCCGCTACCGTTTCGCCCGCGTTTATAACGGCGAGAACTGGAACCCTCAGCTCCGGGCGCCGCTGACCCAGCCGGGAGTGAATGTCAAGGAGGGCGAATACCTGATCGCCGTCAACGGCCGGGAAGTGAAGGCGCCGGAAGAAATCTATAAATATTTTGAAGCCACGGCCGGCCGCCAGGTGATTATCAAAATCGGACCGAGCCCGGACGGCAAGGACGCCCGTGAGGTCACCGTCGTGCCGGTTGGAGACGATTCTGGACTCCGCCATCTGGCCTGGATCGAGGACAACCGTCG
>DQHV01000059.1 GCA_003524335.1 Candidatus Aminicenantota bacterium
GGACGGGGTCCGGCATCCCCTGGTGCAGATGATCATCAAGGCCTACGACCGGGCCGAGTCAAAGGCCACCAGAGACCGATGAATTTCATTTCGTTCCGGCGGCTGAAGCTGTTCAAGGGGCCTTCTCCGCGCCAGAAGAACGGCGGCCAGGAACCTCCGGCTGAAAGGGAGAAGAGGAACTTCTGGAGACGGCTCATCCAGAACCCGTTTTTTTACCTGATCGTCTTCGTTTTCGTGCTCTCTTATTTCCTTTCTTACGTCCCTCCCCGCTCGCTGACCAAGCTCAAGGAAGGCGAGATCGCCTCGACCGACCTCATCTCTCCGCTCGACCTCAATATCGAGGATACCGAAACGACGGCCAAGAGAAGGAACGAGGCCGAGGAGGCCGTGCTCCCGGTCTATACGTTAGATGAGAACTCCTTCCTGAGCACCGAGGAGAGTATCCGTCAGCTCTTCGAATTCGGCCGGGATTGGCTCAAGAGCGCCTCCGCTCCGGCCCGGACGGCTGAGCTCCAGAAGGCTGTCGCGGAGAAGTTCGACCTCGAGATCCCGGTCCAGGAGCTGGATTCACTGGTCAAATCGAATTTCTCTCCGGAGGTCCAGGAGACGCTAATCAGCTTGATCGGGAAGGTCTCTTCCCAGGGCATCATCATCTCCAAAAACCTCTTTATTCGAAAGGAGCCGGAGAGGGGCCTGACCCTGATGCGGGGGCCGGCGAGCGAGCGGCCCATCCCGGTGGACGGAATACTGGATCTCATAGAAGGACGGGAACGGTTCGCCTCGGATGTCGAAAAGCTCGAGATCTCCTCCCGCAACAAGCGGCTCCTCCTCGGTCTTGCCGAAGTCCTGCTCAGGCCCAACGTCAGTTTTAACAAGGCGGAGACGGAGTCCAGGAAAGAGCGGGCCCGGGCACGGGTGGAAACTGTCTTTTACCGGTTGAAGAAGGGAAAAGTCATCGTCCGCAAGGGAGATGAGGCGACGGCGGAAAACCTCAAGTGGATCTCGATCATCAACCAAAACCTCAGGGAGGCGCGCGACTGGCTCGTCCATCTCGCCGGGACGTTCCTGCTTTTCGCGCTGTTCTTCCTCACGCTCTGGTACTACCTGAAGTCCCTGCTCAAGTTCCGGGCCGCCCTGAACATCTACCTCATGATGGGCGTGAGCCTCATCCTGGGGCTCCTCGTCTACAAACTATTCTCGTTCCTGGCTACCCTATTCAGCCAGTTTGCCCGGCTGCCCATTTTGACCGAGGTCGAGGTCTACAGGTTCGCCTTTCCCTACCAATTCGGCGTCATCATCTTCGCCTTCCTGACCACCAATACCGTCACCCTGATCTTTGCCATCCTTAACAGCCTGCTGGTCGGGTACATGTTTCAAGGCCATTTCCAGTTCATGCTCTTCTCTTTCATCGGCGGGCTGGCCGCCGTCTACGGCATCCGGTACTACCAGAAACAAAAGCGTACTTCGGCCCTCCGAACCGGCCTGTTTGTGGTCGCCCCGATCAACGTCTTCCTGATCATCACGCTGGAGCTCATCCAAGAGAAGATCGGCGGTCCGGGCGCGATCGCCGCCGAGGCCATCATGGGCCTCCTGGGGGGGGCGCTGAGCGCCGCCTTCGCCTTCGTGCTGCTTCCCGTCTTCGAAAACGTCTTCGGGTTCGTCACCCAGACCAAGCTCCTCGACCTCACCAACTCGGACCTTCCGGTCTTCCGGCAGATGGCCATGGAAGCGCCCGGCTCATACCATCATTCGCTCGTCGTCTCCACCCTGGCCGAGAAGGCGGCCGAAGAGCTCGGCCTGGACACGATGCTGGTCAAGGCCGGAGCCCTCTACCACGACATCGGAAAGGTGAAGCGGCCCGAGTACTTCCTCGAGAACATCAGCCGGAATTCTGACCTCCACAAGGACATGACCCCGAGCCTCAGCTCGCTGGTCATCATCAACCACGTCAAGGAAGGCGCCGAGGCCGCCAAAAAGCTCAAGCTCCCCAAGAAAATCAAGGAGATCATCGAGCAGCATCACGGGAGCTCGCTGGTCCGGTATTTCTTCCACAAGGCCAAAGAGGTCTATGACCCGGAGATGCAGAAAATCGAGGAGGAGAACTACCGCTATCCGGGACCGCCGCCTCAGGGCAAGGAGGCCGCCCTGATCATGCTGGCCGACTCGGTGGAGGCGGCCTCGCGGAGTATCAAGTCGCCCTCGCGGGAGAACCTGAAACGCCTGATCATCGAGATCTTCGAGAACTACCTCCAGGACGGTCAGCTCGACGACTGCGATTTTTCGCTCCGCGAGCTCCGGGCCATCGCCGAATCATTCCACACGACTCTTTTCGCCATCTACCATCCCCGGATCCAGTACCCGGGGTTTGACTTCGAGATGAAAAAAAAGAAAAGGCCGACAAACGGGAAAAAAGCCAATGATCGAGGTCCTGAACCTCCAGCCTAGGTACTGGGTCGACCGGAGAAAATTCGGACGCATTCTCGCCCGGCTGGCCGAGAAGTACGGCTTTGGTGATCCCGACATCACGCTTGCCTTTGTCGGGACGAGGACCATCACCAAGCTCAACCGGAAGTTCCTGAAAAGGGACGGGCCCACCGATGTCCTCAGCTTCCCCGGTGTGGATAAAGGCGGGGACGGGAAGCGCCATCTTGGCGACATCATCATCTCGGTGCCGCAAGCCTTCAGGCAGAGCTTCGCCGAGGCGCACGGGCTGGAGACAGAGCTCCTCGACCTCACCGTCCACGGATTTCTGCACCTCATCGGACTTGACCACGGGAAGGGAATCGAGGAGGAGGAGGTCAGGGTGCGGGAGGCCTTAGAGGGAGGAGTGTAGGCGCATGACGGCGGGCTTCTGGTCGTGGGCCGGTCTGGCCGTTCTCTTCCTTGTCGCCTTTCTGCTCTCGCTGTTTCATGCCTCTCTCAGCACCTTTTCTAAGATCTCCCTGAGCCGGTTCCTCGAGGAAAAGGACAAGGGATTCAGGGAAAAGACGCTCGACCTGTACGACGAGACCCGGATCTCTGTCGAGAGCCTGCGCGTCATTTTCATCATCGCATTCCTGATCGACCTTTCGCGGCCCGTGCCGCGCATTGCGCACTGGCCGGTCTGGCTTTTCCTGGGGTCGCTGGCCGTATTCTTCATCTTCTTCGACTACCTGCCGCGGCTTCTCAACTCCTTGAACAAAAAAGGCGTCATCGGGTTTTTCCTCCCCTTCTTCCGGCTCGTCCATGGGATCGCCTCCCCCCTGATCCTGCTGCTCCGGAAGCTTGAGGCAAGGCAGATCCAGGACGAGATCCACGAGGCCTCAGAGGAGGAGATCGAGACCTTTATCGACGAGGCTACAGAGGAGGGCATCATCGAAGAGCACGAGGGCGCCCTCCTCAGGAGCGTCGTCGAGTTCGGCGACACCCTGGTCAAAGAGATCATGACCCCGCGGGGGAAAATTGTTTGTATCAAGAAAGACGCCACAATCGGGGCGCTGCGGGAGCTCATCCAGGCCGAGAAATACTCTCGCATCCCCGTCTACAAGGACCGGATCGACAACATCGAGGGGCTGGTGATCGCCAAGGATTTGCTGGCCTATTCGGGAGACGAGCACAGAAGCCTGCCTGTCGAGCCGATCATCCGGCCGGCCTATTTCGTGCCGGAATCGATGAAAGTCTCCCAGCTCCTCAAGGAGTTCAAGAAGCGGATGCAAAAGTTGGCCCTGGTGGTCGATGAGCACGGCGGCGTCGCGGGCCTCGTAACCATGGAGGACCTGGTCGAGGAGATCGTCGGTGAGATCCAGGACGAATTCGACCAGGACGAGGAGGCTCCCATTACGGAGGTGGGACCCGGAGAATACGTCTTCTCCGGTGACGTGAGCGTCGACGAAGTTGAGAAGAGGTTCGACAAGGACGTCGCCGAAGACAACTTCATAACCGTGAGCGGCCTCATCGGCCACCATCTCGGGAGGGTGCCCAAGCGCGGGGAGACTTTCGAGATCAAGGGTGTGTCCTTCGAGATCCTGGACGTAGACCAGAAGAGGATCAAGAAGGTGAAGGTCAGGGTGGCCGCGGGAGCGGAAGCCGGCGAGGACGGCAAGAAATGAAAGTCGGGTATGTGGCCCTCATCGGACGGCCGAATGTCGGGAAATCGACGCTGCTGAATTCGCTGCTGGGGCAGAAAGTCGCCATCATCTCCGACAAGCCGCAGACAACGCGGATCAGCATCCTGGGGATAAAGACGACCGCGGCTGGGCAGATTGTCTTCATCGACAACCCCGGTATCCACAGGCCGCTCCATACGCTGAACAAGCGGATGATGAATTTCGTCTATTCGGCGCTGGAGACAGCCGATGTGCTCTGCCTGCTGATCGACGCCACCGAGAGGTACGGGCACGGGGACGAGTTCGTCATCGAGACGCTGCAGAAGGTCACCACTCCCCTCTTCCTGCTCATCAACAAGGTCGATATCGTCCGCAAGGACACGATCCTGCCGATCATCGACAAATACAAGGACCTGCTGCCTTTTAAAGAGATCATCCCCATCTCGGCGCTCAAAGGAATAAACCTGGACGTGCTGGAGAAAAGGATCTACGATTTCCTGCCGGAAGCAGAGAAGCTCTACGACGACGGGACCATCACCGACCAAACGCTCCATTTCCAGCTGGCCGAGATCATCCGCGAAAAACTCCTCAAGCACGTTAAGCAAGAGCTGCCGTTCGTCACGGCGGTGCTCATCGACTCGATGGAGGAACGGAAGGACCCCGATGCTTCCTCAATGTCCACATCTTCCGATATTCGCGAAAGTCCCGAGACCGGAATTCTGTTGGTTGACAAGAATCGTCCTGTCCTAAAATCATCATCCCTCAGCCGTCGCCAGGAGCCGGCAAAGCCGGACGAGAAAAGACAGCGAACGAAGGTGACGTACGTCGGCGCCTCGATCTTCGTCGAGAAGGACAACCAGAGGGGTATCATCATCGGCAGGAACGGCCGGATGATCAAGGAGATCGGGATTGAGGCTCGGCGCGAGATCGAGAAGATCCTGGATTCCATAGTCTATCTCGACCTCAAGGTCAAGGTGCGGGAGAGGTGGCGCGACTCCGCCGCCGTCCTCGACCTCATCGAAGGCCAGCGGTAAAATTTGGGGGAAGAAATATGGGGACATGAACTTAATCTCTGGATTAAGTATCGTGTCCCCATATTTCCCTCCTCCCCTCGTTATTGACAGAATGCAATGCTGATGGCAAAATGACCTCACCTTTTGGCCGGCGGTGAGTGTAGCTCAACTGGTTAGAGCAGCGGACTGTGGATCCGCAGGTTGGGGGTTCGAGACCCCTCACTCACCCTCCCCTTTTTCCCAGGCATTTAACTGCTTTTCATCAACCTGGCTTTGATTTCGCTTGCAGTTGACTCTCTCCCCTATTCCTTGATAATCTTTAACCATACCTGATAGAAGGGACCAACAGTGGCCATCAAGTGCCCGAAATGCCAGTTTGAAAACCCTGACGATACAATTTATTGCGGGAAGTGTGCCGTGCCACTTGCCGGTGCACGGGAGATGGCCATCTCTAAGACAATGACCATCCAACAACCCACGAAGTTCATATCTAAAGGAAGCATTCTCGCCGGGAAGTACAGGATACTGGAGCCGATAGGGAAAGGGGGAATGGGAGTTGTCTATAAAGCTGAGGATATAAAGCTTGAGCGTACTGTAGCCCTTAAGTTTCTCCCTGCGGATTTGACCGAGGACCCTGAAGCCCGGGAGCGCTTTGTTCGCGAGGCGAAGGCAGCCGCCGCTCTATCGCATCCTCATATCTGCACCATTCATGAAATCGGCGAAGAAGAAAATCAATATTTCATCGCCATGGAATGCATCGAGGGGCAGAGCCTGAAGCAGAAAATTCTCAAGGGGCCTCTGGAGCAAACCGAAGCGCTGGATATTGCCATCCAGGTGGCCGAGGGATTAGAGGAAGCCCACAAAAAGAGGATTGCCCACCGGGATATAAAGCCTGGAAACATCATGGTGACAGATAAAGGCACGGCCAAGGTTATGGATTTTGGCCTGGCCAAGGTCTTCGGTGCCTCGCTTATCACCAAAGAAGCTAAAACGATGGGAACGGTCGCCTACATGTCACCGGAGCAGGCGCAGGGCCAGAGTGTTGATCACCGGACAGACATCTGGTCTTTAGGCGTTGTCCTTTACGAAATGATCACAGGGCAACTTCCGTTTAAGGGCGAATACGAGCAGTCCATAATCCATTCCATATTGAACCGTGAGCCTGAGCCGATCACAAAAATCCGGAAAGATCTGCCTTCGGGACTTGAGCAGGTCATCTATAAGGCCCTAGCCAAGAACCCTGACAACCGCTACCAGAGTATGGAAGAGTTCTTGGACGACTTGAAGGCAATCGCTGAAGGCCTTAAGCCGCTAAGAGCAAAGGCGGGGATGTTCCGGGGCAGAATTCTTGGTCTTAAAAAAATCTATGCTTATGCCGGGCTCGCCTGTATCGTTATTCTTGCCGTCCTGGCGATTCTGTTTTTACCGTCCAAGCGTGGCCAAATGTTCGATTCCATTGCCGTGATGCCTTTGGAGAACCTCTCGGGCGATCCCGAGCAAGACAGCCTCGCCGAATCGATCCACGACGATCTAATCACCAATCTCGCCGGGCTCAGCGACCTAAAGACCGTCATCGCCCGGAGATCGGTCATGCGCTTCAAGGGAAAGGATACGCCCCCGCAGGAGATTGCGCAGGAGTTGCATGTCAAAGCCCTGATAACGGGCGCGCTTAGACGCTCGGGAGACAGCGTGCGTGTCACGGCCCAGCTGATCAACCCCACGACCGGATCGCAGGTTTGGGCCGACAGCTACGAGCGCGACCTGCGTGACGTCAAGTCGCTGGAAAACGAGATCGTGACGGGTGTCGCTCGTGAAATGAATTTGCAGCTCACCGCCCCNNGTTAGCTCACCGCCCAGGAGAGATCACGCCTGGCGAGCACGCGCACGGTCAATGCCGAGGCCTACGTGGCTTATACTAAGGGCAGGTTCTACTTAAACAAACTCACGCCGCAAGGGCTACAAATGGGCCTGGATTACATGCAACAAGCCATCGACAAGGACGCGACGAACCCTTTGCCGTACGCAGCCCTGGCGCTCGGCTATTGCCGGATCGGTCATGGGACCGCCCCACCGCCGGACGCTTTCGCCCGAGCCAAGGCGGCGGCACTCAAGGCGGAGGAACTGGGTGGGACGTTGGCCGAAACCGAGGCGGCTTTGGCCCAGATTAAGCTCTTCACAGAGTGGGACTGGGCAGGTGGACGTCAGGCCCTGCAGCGTGCCATGGCCCTCAACCCGAGTCTGCCCGATGCTCTACGCATGTATTCCTTCTATCTCATGCTGACCGGGCGTACGGATGAAAGTNNGATGAAAGCCTGGCGACGATGAAACGAGCCATCGAAGTGGACCCGCTCACACCGCTCTGGAGTTCGGACCTGGCCTGGCTGTCTTGGGGTGCAGGGCGATATCAAGAAGCGATGGACGCCACCCAAAAGACGCTCGAGCTAGACCCTAATTTTAATCAGGCCCTCGGTTGGTTGGGATATTTATATGCAGAAAAAGGGATGTTTAAGGATGCCATTGCGGTCCATCAGAAGCTGAGGACCGTCAGTCCTGATTGGAAATGGCCTCTGGTGCGAACTTATGTGCTGGCCGGCCGCAAGGATGAGGCGCGGAAAATGCTGGCCGAGTTCTTGGCCGGGGAACCCAAGCCAACAGGCGCTTGGGATGGCTGGTTTTTACCCGAGGTTTATGCGGCCCTGGGTGAAAAGGATGAAGCCTTCCGCTGGCTGGAAGCGGCTGTCAAGGAGCGTATGACCTTCATCCCGTGGATGAGGGAAAATCCCGCTTACGCGCCTTTGCGCTCGGACCCCCGGTTCCAGGATCTGGTGGACCGCATGAAACTTCCGGAAAAAATGATCAGTAAGTCCAACAGAGATGTTGGAGGGAGTTCCACCGAGCGTTTCTGAGAATACATATCCCTATGGAAAGCTACTAACCTGTATTCCCAAGCTTGAGGA
>DQHV01000379.1 GCA_003524335.1 Candidatus Aminicenantota bacterium
TTAGGAGATCCTTCTCCAGGTCGAAAAGGGCCGGACTCAGCCCGATCCCGCCTGGAAAGCTGTCGTAAATAAAGATGTTCGGCTCGAAATCGGGCTCGTTGAAGACGGGGTTCTCGTCGAAGTTCGCCACCCGGCGGGGGATATCCCGCGGCGGAAGGGACTCGCCCGTCAGGTTGTCGCCGACGGAGACGCCGACATCATGGAGGTCGCACATCATGAACAGCGGCGAGACGTGGTGGAGCAGGTAGGCCAGGCCGAACAGGCCGTTGATCTTCTCCTCCGAGGAGAAAGGCAGGGATTGGAGCAGGGGGGCAGGAACGGTCAGCCAGTAGGCGGTGGTGTGCATCTCGTTCTGGGGGAGGCTGAGGTTTCCGGCGCCGACATTCTCCTGGGTGAAGAGTTTGATCTTTTTGAAACCGACGACCTGGGTGGCGACATGGACCTCGCCGTGAGAGATCAGGCAGCGTTCCAACTTCTTCTTGTCGAAGACGTCCAGGATCTTGATCTTGGTGTAATCGATGGCGTCGGTGAAATAATCGACGTCGGTCTTCTTGACGTAGGCCTTGCGCTCCTCGAAGTCGAGCTTCTCGACGAAGTACTGTTCGCCCTCGCACAGGTAGATCGCTTTGGGGTGGAGCGTTGTCAGGGCCGAGGTGAAATCGACCTCGGCGATCGCTTTCGTTTCATCTGTGGCGTCCACGACTACAAAATTGTCCGAGCTGATGCTGCGCAAGCTGACGCCGTCGGCCGGGTAGGCGTCCGAGGTCCAGTACCACTTGTCCTGGGAGTGGTGGAGGAGCTTCTCCTCCTCCAAGAACTTGAGGACTCCGGCGATGTCCATCTTCCCGAAAGTCTCGCCGTCGCCGAAGGGAAGCTCGAAGGCGGCGCACTCGACGTGGCTGACCAGGATGGAGAGGTTGTCGGGGTTGATCAGGGCCTTCTCCGGGCTCTTGGTGAAGAAATAATCGGGGTGGTTGACGATGAACTGGTCGAGCGGCGAGCTCGAGGCGACCAGGACGGCCGCCGATTTCCCGGTTTTCCGGCCGGCCCGGCCCGCCCTCTGCCAGGTGCTGGTGATCGTCCCCGGGTAGCCGGCCAGGACGGCCACGTCGAGGCTGCCGATATCGATGCCCAACTCCAGGGCGTTGGTCGATACGACCCCCAGGATCTGACCCTCGCGCAAGCCTTTCTCGATCTCTCGCCGCTTGAGGGGAAGATAGCCTCCCCGGTATCCCCGGATCAGCCCTTCCTTCTGGACCGCAGTTTCGATGTCTTGCTTGAGGTAGGTGAGGAGGACCTCGGTGTTGAGGCGGCTCTGAGCGAAGACGATCGTCTGAAGGTTGTTGCGCAGAAAAACTCCGGCCACGCGCCGTGCTTCGTTGATGTAGGACCGGCGGATTCCCAGGAACTTATTGACAACCGGCGGCGTGTAGAAAACGAAGAACTTCTCGCCCCGGGGCGCGCCGTTGTCGTCGATGAGGACGACGGGCTCCTCGATCATGCGCTCGGCCACCTCCACCGGGTTGGCGATGGTCGCCGTGCAGAGGACGAACTGAGGGCTTGCTCCATAAAACCTGGCGACCCTCTTGAGCCGTCTCAGGACGTTGGCCAGGTGGCTGCCGAAGATGCCCCGGTAGTTGTGCAGTTCGTCGACGACGATGTACTTGAGGTTTTTGAAGAGGTTGATCCATTTGGTATGGTGCGGCAGGATTCCGGTGTGGAGCATGTCGGGGTTGGTGAGGATAATCTGGCCGATCGACCGGATGGCCTTGCGGGCGTCCTGGGGCGTGTCTCCATCATAGGTATGGATGCGCACGCCCTCGGGAAGCAGCCCGATGACCTCGTCGAGCTCGGCCCTTTGGTCCTGGGAGAGGGCCTTAGTGGGGAAGAGGTAGATGGCCCGGCTGGTTGGGTCGTTGAGGATGGCGTTGAGCACGGGCAGGTTATAGCAGAGCGTCTTGCCCGACGCCGTCGGCGTTACGACGACGATGTGCCCTCCGCCCTGGAGGACTTCCCAGGAAGACCTTTGGTGCGAGTAGAGCTTCTGATAACCCTTTTGTTTAAGGGCGGCGAGGAGGCCGGGATGGATGCCGGGCGGATACTCGGCAAAGCGGCCTTCCTGGGCCGGAATGTGCTTGACCGCGGTGATGGAGTCCTCCTTAAGCCCCATCTCCTGGAGCGCCTGCAGAGACTTGAGGAGACTCTCTTCACGCGTCATAATAAAATCTCAATCCATCCTACATGATTGAATTCCGCGGGTCAATTCTTGCCGGGCTGCTTTTAAATCGGACCTTCCTTCCTTGTGAATCAGCCGCTCAGGCGCTAAAATAGAAGCATGCTCCAAGAAATCCGTGTCAAGAAGGCGGCGCAGCACAACCTCAAGAGGATCGACGTCGACCTGCCCCGCAACAAGCTGATCGTCGTGACCGGGCCAAGCGGGTCGGGGAAGAGCTCCCTGGCCTTTGACACCCTGTACGCCGAGGGACAGCGCCGCTACATCGAGTGCCTGTCCGCCTACGCGCGCCAGTACATCGAGCAGATGGAGAAGCCGGAGATCGAGTCGATCGAAGGCCTCTCGCCGTCCATCTCCATCGACCAGAAGACCATCTCCTCCAACCCGCGGTCAACGGTCGGGACCGTGACGGAGATTCACGACCTGCTGCGCCTTCTCTACGCCCGTGTCGGCACCCCCCACTGCCCGAGCTGCGGCCGGCAAGTCAGCTCCCAGACGCCTGAACAGATAGTCCGGAAGATCCTGAACTCATTCTCCGGCGAGAAAGTGGCCGTCCTGGCGCCGGTGGTCAGGGGACGGAAGGGCGAGTATTCCCGTCTCTTGGAGAAGCACTTGAAGAAAGGCTTCCTCCGCTTCCGCCTGGACGGGGAATTCCGGGAGCTCGAGGAATCCGTCCGGCTGGCCAAAACAAAGAAACACAGCATCGAGGTCCTGGTGGATGAGGTCATTCCGAGCCAGGAAACCGCTCACAGACTGGAGGAAGCGGTCAATAAGGCCCTCGAGATCTCGGGCGGCGACCTGCTTCTTCTCCGCAAGGACGGGGAGGAAGTCTTCTACTCGCTCAAGCTCCTCTGCCCTTTTTGCGAGGTCAGCCTGCCCGAGCTCGAGCCGCGGAGCTTTTCCTTTAATAGCCCTTATGGAGCCTGCTCCCGCTGCCACGGGCTGGGATTCCAGACCGTGCTCAACGAGTGGGGTGAAGTCGAACTCACCGACGACGTCTGTCCCGAATGTCAGGGAAGACGGCTGAAAAAAGAGAGCCTGTCCGTCCGGATCGGCGGAAAAAACATCCATGAGCTGAGCGCGCTGCCGGTGGACAAGCTCTGCGTCGAGATGCGCGCCTTCAAGTTCGAGGCCCCTGCCGCGCTCGTCGCTTCGAAGATCCTGAAGGAGATTCTAGCGCGGCTGGAGATCATGGTGGAGCTGGGCATGCCCTACCTTCAGCTCAGCCGGACGACGGCCAGCCTTTCCGGCGGGGAAGCCCAACGCATCCGTCTGGCCGCCCAGATCGGGGCGAGGCTCCGGGGCGTCCTCTACGTCCTGGACGAGCCGACCGTTGGGCTTCACCAAAGGGACAACGGCCGGCTGATCCGTCTCCTCCGCAGCATCCGGGATGAGGGTAACTCCGTCATCGTTGTCGAGCACGACGAGCAGACCATCCGGTCGGCCGATCATATCCTCGACCTGGGGCCGGGCGCGGGCGAGGACGGCGGCTACAAAGTGGCCGAGGGCGATCTCCGCCGGGTCCTCGAGTCCTCTGACTCCCTCACGGCGCAGTATCTTCGGGGAGAGAAAAAGATCCCCGTACCCGAAAAGAGAAGAAAGCCCCGGGGCCGGCTGACGGTCGTCAGGGCAACGGAGCACAACCTCAAGGAGTTGGAAGTGCGCATCCCGCTGGGGACGATGACGGCCGTGACCGGCGTCTCCGGGTCGGGAAAGAGTACCCTGGTCTACGACATCCTTTACAAGAGCCTGCTCAACCTCCTTCACAACGGCAAGCAGAGGGTCGGGTCCCACGAGGCGCTGCTCGGTGTCGAGGAGATCGACAAAGTCATCGCCGTGGACCAGAAACCCATCGGCCGGACGCCCCGCTCCAACCCCGCGAC
>DQHV01000046.1:0-1210 GCA_003524335.1 Candidatus Aminicenantota bacterium
CTTTGACCAGGCTCGATCCGAAAAACGCGAGATCGAACACCAGAAAGGACGCCGTCACCAGGAGCGAAGAGGGCCGCTCGCGGGAGAGGCCCCGGTCGACCGGTTTGACAGCCTCCAGCCACAAGCGTAGTGTGTCCTCGCTGGAGCCTGGAGGTAAACCCCCGGGCTTCTGATCGGTGAGCTGGCCCAGGCTTCCAGTTCCGAGATCCCAACCTCCGTCAGACCGGTTTGAGGAATGATCGGGGAACCAAACCGCGAAAAAGGTCACAAAAGAACTCGAGGGAGGTCGGCGATGCTACCTATTCCCATGCCATTTCGCGACTTGTGCTATGTTTTTCTGGTTTTCGCTCTCCCGGGCGGCATGTTGACGCCGGCCCAAGCGCAGACCGGTCCCGAATACCCGGAAGCGTCTGCTATTGCCCTTCCGCGGGGCATCCGGAACTTTGGTGTGCCTACAACGGTTCCGGCCCCGGATCCGACGGCGGTGCCCATCAAGCTCCTGGTGGTGATCTATGACCCTATCCTCGAATCGAGCGGGGGCGAGCGACTTCATCAGGTCCTCGGCTGGCAGGATCCCAACGTCCTTACGACCGACCTCATCGATGACTTCGCCTTGGTCAGCCACGGTGTCGCGAAATACGAGATTGTGCAGCGGATCGTGAGGGATGAGTGGCCCCTTCATCTGAACGGACAGCGGTACACGGAGGAGCTCTATCTGGAGGAGACGGCGGCGCACAACTGGACTTTGGGCCCCGGCGATTACCATGCGATCATCGCCGATAACCGAATTCCGGCGAAGGTGAACGCGGGCCGGGTCGATGAGGTCTGGCTTTGGGGAGCCCCTGGCTTCGGATGGTGGGAGTCAGCCATGGCGGGAAACGGCGCGTACTGGGTGAACGGAGGGCCGATTTCGGGGGTGGACAGCAAGGCATTCATACTGATGGGGTTCAACTACGAGCGCGGCATGGCCGAAGCCCTAGAATCCTACGGTCATCGGACGGAAAGCATCCTGAGGCGGATCTACGGAAGCTGGGAGGCCGCCGAGACCCATGACTGGAATCGCTTCACCCTTCTGGATAGAGACCTTCCCGGCCGCGGAGGCGTCGGCAACGCACACAATGCATTCAACGCCGAGCCCGACACCGATTACAACCGCTCGTCGACGCGAATGGCCTCGACCTCCGCGGATGACTGGTACAACTTCCCGAAC
>DQHV01000046.1:1221-3731 GCA_003524335.1 Candidatus Aminicenantota bacterium
ACAACGCCGATGAGTGGGACTGCTGGGCCGATGCGGCGGAGTGCATGCTCGTAAACTCCACCGACCGATTGAAAGCGGGAAGCTCCTCCGTCAAATTCTCCACCACGGGCGCTTTTGACACCGCGGTCCAGTATCCGGCCAGCGGCATAGCCAACTGGGACCTCACGGACAAAACCTATTTCACCTTCTGGGCCTTTGCCGAAAACTCGAATGAGCCCGGGTTCCAGAACAACTCCCCCATTGCATATCTCTTTAACTCCGACGGGAGCTTCTTCAAGTACGAGGGCAGCTCCGATGCCATGAATTACGCCATCGGCAACTGGAAGAAATTCACCGTCCCGCTGGCCGGATCCGAAGGCTGGACAAGGACCATCTCAGGTGCACCAACGCTGGCCGCTATCGACTGGATCGAGATTCACAACGATACCTGGGGTGGTGGATTCACCATTTTCTTCGACGGCGTAGGATTTGGCTCTTCAACCACCCAGGATGAGCTTCCGCCCACCGTCTCCTTCATAAGGCCAATGCGTAGGGGCGGGATTCCAACCATTTCGAGAAGGATGCCAATAGATGTGGCGGCGTCGGACGACTCCGTCGTTCTCCGAGTGGACCTGTATATCGATGGTCAATATAAGGAAACAGACGCCATCTGGCCCTACATGTTTTCGTGGCGTAGCTTGCGGGTGCCCAACGGGCTACATCGTCTCGTGGCCATTGCCTATGATTTGTTCGGCAACTCTGCGGCCGCCGAGCTGACTGTCTACGTGCGCAATTAACCCGAGAATCCTTCAGGATGTCGAGGTGAATGCCTGGATCGAGGCCCGGCGCTAACTCCGAGCCCCTCAAGCCGAGAGGAGCGGTTCGGCTGAAGCGGGCTCGACGCGGTTTCGGCCGGCGTGCTTGGCATGGTAAAGCTGCTCGTCAGCGGCTCGGATTAACGCCTCACAATCAGGATGGTCGCGGCCGCATTTCGTCGCGACGCCGATACTGACGGNNAAGCCACACTTTCCGAAGTGCAGGTCGAGGCTTTCGATCCGTTTCCGAATCCTTTCACCGACCAGCACCGCCTCCCTCAGGGCAAGGTCCCGAAGCAGCAGCACCAGCTCGTCTCCGCCATATCGAGCCAAAGTGTCCTCCTCTCGAATCATCCCACCTATCTCCCGAGAGACGCTGGAGAGCACGTAGTCCCCAGCCTGATGCCCGTAGGTGTCGTTGATCCGCTTGAAATGGTCGACGTCAATCATCATGAGGCTTAGATTTCCTGACTTCCGGGCAATGAACGCACGCTCCTTATTGAGGCACTCTAGAAAGAACCGCTTGTTGTACAAATCGGTGAGGACATCCTTGGTCGAACTCTCATAGAGCGTCTTTTGCACCGCTTCATCCAGATCTTCCTTGTAGGCGAATCGGAGGACGGTAGTGGTCCCCAGCTGGATCTTGTCGCGATCCTTGAGCCTGCGGTTAAGCACTTTTTCTCCGTTGCAAAAGGTGCCGTTTTTGGAGTTCAGGTCGGTCAGGAATATCCCCTCCCCTACGCACGTAAGCTTCGCGTGTCGACGCGAGACCCCTTTATCATCCAAGCAGATGGCGGCCGTCGACCACCGGCCGACAATCATCTCATCGCGATTGATCCGGAAGGTCTTGCCGACGTTGTAGGAGGAGCCGGCCAGCACCGTAAGGGTTGGCACGAGCTTCCCGTTTTCACCAAAGTCGGCCTGCATGTCCTCGCTGGCCGTCGACAACTCCTCTTCTTCGGATAGAGGCGACGAAAGCTCGCGAGAAAACTCAGGGGTGGATTTCTCTCCTGCCCCAACCGGCGTTCTTCCCCAGAGCCGACTCATTTACCCCCCCGGAGCCCCAACCACGTTCATTTCGAATTTCAAGCAAAGGGCGTGCCCGGGGAACGGTAGGCGTGGAGCTTC
Organism: Candidatus Aminicenantota bacterium; assembly: GCA_003524335.1. Classification (GTDB taxonomy): domain Bacteria; phylum Acidobacteriota; class Aminicenantia; order Aminicenantales; family UBA8522; genus UBA8522. The sequence goes on from DQHV01000046.1 coordinate 3,144, forward strand.
TTCCGGCAGACAGCTAAGTCGCTTCGATTCAGGAGATTTGGAGGCGGGGGACCGGCGTTACAACAGAGTCAAAAGATATCGGCGCCGGGGCCGGTGCCGGGAAAGACCCCCAGATGCATTGAAGGTCCCTCGGCGGGGGTGACGGTAAGCCGACGGTGCGCCCTCGCTATACGGGCGCCCATGACCGATGAGCCAAGGGCCAGGATCGTCGCCGCTCGGATGAAGTTGCGCGAGCGGTTCCTCAGTCGCTTTGAGAAGCTCCGGCTCGGAGCGACCGGCGCCCAGCGGAACTCAGGCGCGCTCAACCACGATTGGGATGCACGGCAGCGTATGACGCATCACTTGAGTCAATTTCATCGAGACGACTCGGAGCCGCCCGGGCCGGGGTCAGGGGTTGAGAGCCTTAGCGAGAAACCCGCAGGCCAACGTCAATCATCTGTGTAACAATGAGCGTTGCATCAGCGGGTTTTGTCGTCCAGCCAGCTTTGAACCGCTGCAAGGCGGGAAGCCGCGCGCCTCCTGGGAGCCTGCATGTAACCCTGCAAAGCCTCTTGGGCCAGTTTCCGGGCATTACCGGAGTCCGCGCCC
>DQHV01000307.1 GCA_003524335.1 Candidatus Aminicenantota bacterium
TCATTTGTTCCATGATATGCTATCTTTCCATGCCTGGATTTGTCAAGAGAAAAAACGTCGGCCTTCAAAGCGAAACCGGATGAATCACCAAGTAACATATGCAGGTTTACCATAAGCGAAAACGGTGCTAAAATCAACCTTTAAGAAAGGCGGCTCCCCGGACGGGCTGGCCACCATGACACAAATTTCGCACCCACCGGATGACCGGAAACCGCTCCTCAGGATGAGGGNNGCAAAACGACCCTGATCAAGATCCTGGCTGGAGTCCATACCGAGTACCTCGGGAATATGCTCCTCAGGGATTATCCCCTCCTGCTCAAATCTCCCCAGGATGCCGCCCGGCGCGGGATTTCCGTCATTCATCAGGAGATGTCGCTCGTCAACTCAATGCGGGTGGTGGACAACATTTTTCTGGGGAGGGAGATCAGACGATCCGGAGGACGGGTCAACTTCCGGGCCCAGAACAGGCAGGCCCGCCGGCTGTTGTCTCGATTCGGGATCGACGTTTGTCTCTCGAAGCGCCTGGAGGAATACCCTGTCTCTATCCGTCAGATGATCGANNATCATCGTCATGGACGAACCGACCAGCGCCCTTAACGATCTCGAGACGTCGCGGCTTTTCCAATTCATTGAGGACCTGAAAAAAAACGGCTGCGGCATCGTCTACATCACCCACCGCCTGGACGAGATCTACCGCATCGGGGACCGAATCAGCGTGCTCCGCGACGGTCGGTTGATCGGCTGTTCCGCGATCGGGGACCTCGGACCGGACCTCCTGATCAACTGGATGGTGGGCCGGGATCTCGACCGACAATTCCCGCCCCGCCGTGCCTCGCGGGGAAAGACCTGCCTGCGCGTCCAGGGTTTCAGCTTGGCGGATTCCAGCGGGGCCAGGTCCCTTGGGGTGGAAGGGGTCAGTTTCGATCTCGATCAAGGGGAGATCCTGGGCTTCGCCGGCCTCCAGGGATCGGGAAAAAGCGAGCTGTTCCACGGGATATTCGGGACGAGGGGCAGGCCGGCTTCGGGAAGCATCATCCTGGACAATAAACCGTTTGTTCCCCAGTCGCCGCAAAACTCCATCGGCCGGGGGCTGGCTCTCCTGACCAACGACCGCAAGGAAACCGGCCTCATCCCCCCCCTGAGTGTCAGCCATAATATCTCGCTGGCCTCGCTTCCCTTTCTGTCCTCCTGCGGCTGGATCGACAGACGATTGGAAAGCGAAGCGGCCGAGAGGAATCACANNCCGCGCGTCCTGCTGCTCGACGAGCCGACCTCGGCGCTCGATCGACAGGTGCAGAAACAGATCGTCGATCTTTTGCGCAACCTGCAGGCGGCGCATGCGCTTTCCTACCTGTTCATCAGCCATGACCTGGCCGTCGTCCTGGCCATGTCGGACCGGATCCTGGTGATGCATCGGGGAAAAATCAGCGGAGAGTTCCAACGCGCCGAGGCGACACAGGATGGGATCATCAAGGCCGCCATGGGAGAGGAAAACTGAAAATGGGGAAAAAAACATTGTTCGGCTCGCCCTACGTCCGGGCCTTGGCCGCCCTGATTCTCGTTTTTCTGCTCGGCACGGTGTTCAACGCCGACGGGTCGTTTTTCCGCTGGGACACCCATCGCGACGCGCTTCGCCAGGCCTCCGTACCCGGCATCCTGGCCTGCGGCATGACCCTGGTCATCATCTCCGGCGGCATCGACCTCTCGGTNNGATCCTCCTCTGTCTCGGGATCGGCGCGGCCTGCGGAGGACTCTCCGGAGGGCTCATCGCCAAGTTCAAGATTCAGCCTTTCATCGCCACTCTGGCCATGATGGTCTTCGCCCGGGGAATGGCCAAGTGGGTTTCAGGGGGGCGAAAAATCTCAACGGCCGTCCTCCAGTCGGACGGGACATACAAATACTCGGAGGTATCCCCCATTTTCGATATCCTGAACTCGAAGATCCTGGGCGACAATATCGCCGTCGTCACCTTGATCTTTTTGGNNGCATTCCGCTCGTCCGGACCAAGCTCCTGGTCTACGGGCTGAGCGGCCTGTTTTGCGCCGTGGGCGGCATCTGCCAGGCCGCCCAGGAGCTCCAGGGAGACCCGGAAGCAGGGACGGCCTATGAGCTGACCGCCATCGCCATCGTGGTGATCGGAGGGACGAACCTGATGGGGGGGAGAGGAGGCATCGGTCTGACATTTATCGGAGCCATGACCATCGGATATCTGGAAAAAATCCTCAGCATCAACGCAGTGGGCGAGGCCACCCGGCTGATGCTGACCGGTTTGATCATCGTCGGAGCCGTGCTCTTCCAAAGAACCAGAAGATGAAAAGGAGTCAAGCATGAAAAAAAACACGCTGTTTTTTGGCATGATCATCAGCGCCCTCTGTTGGTCAACCGCTTGCGCAAGAAAGGAAAAATCCTCTCCGCCGAAGGCGCAAGAGGAGAGTCAGACCCGGGAGAAGTGGACCATCGGAATGAGCCAGTGCAATCTCGGGGAACCCTGGAGAGTCCAGATGAACCAGGACATCAAGCTCGCGGCCGAGCGGCANNCTCGACCGCCGCGTGCTGGGCGACGAGTACACCTGCTTCATCGGCGCCGATAACAAGAGGATCGGAAAGGCCGCCGGAAAATGGATCGTCGAAAAACTGGGGGGAAAAGGACAGGTCGTCGAACTCAAAGGCTTGATGACCTCAACACCCGGGCAGGACCGCCATACCGGTTTCCGGGAGGGGATCAAGGGAAGCGGTCTCGAGGTCATCTTCGAAGCGGACATGAAATGGCTGGAACCCGACGCCAGGAAGGAGATGGAATCCGCCCTGGCCCGCTTCCCGCGGATCGATCTCGTCTACGCCCACAACGACCCGGGGGCCCACGGCGCCGACCTGGCGGCCAAGGCCGCCGGAAAAGAATCGGGCATCCTGTTCGTCGGCATAGACGCCCTGCCCCACGAGGGACAGGTTTATGTCCGGCAGGGAGTCCTGGCGGCCAGCCTCGAATATCCAACCGGCGGGAGGGAAGCCGTGGAAGCGGTCCTTAAGATCCTGAACGGAGAAACGGTCGACAAGGAGATCACCCTCTCATCCAGGGTGTTCACCAAGGAGAATATCGATAAGGGTGGGGAATGGCTGGATAAAGAGTGACGACCGGAGGGACGCGGAAGAGAAAGGAGAATAATCCATGATTGGCGGGACGAACAAGATCGTCGATATCTACATGCCCCTGGATAGCCGGGATGGGCCCAACACAGAAATCTGGCCTCTGGCAACCAGGCAGCTCAAGGAGCTGGTCAAGGTCATAAGGAATCTCGGGTGGGAGCCGAACGTCCTGAATCCGGATAAGTTCGTCGCAAGCGTATCCGAAGGAATCAAGGTGATCGCCGGGGCCAGGGGGAGCCGCCTGATCGATTTCATGGCCGGCTGGTCCTACCCCGATTTCACTGTGAGCCCCTTGTGGCAGCTGCCTCGAGACATCCCGAAACTCATGCTGGGAAGTTCCATCCCCGAGTACCCGGGAAACGTCGGCCTGCTGGCCACTGCGGCCGGCACGGCCCATGTCGGCCTGGAAACCTCACGGTTGTTCATCGAAAACTTCGGGGACCATCGCTCCTATGCCGACGCGATGGGGGACTTTCTGAAGCATGGGGCCGTCAAGACCCCCTTTCCCGAGCCCCTCAATGTGGTCAGTTCGGAAGAGGATCAAAGGAAGGCGAAGGCATCCGTAAGCTCTTTAAAAGGCATGATTTATGGGGCTGTCGGCCCCCGTTCCATGCAGATGTGGAACAAGGTTTCCGAGGCGGATTTCCTCAGATACTTCGGCGTGGCCCGGGAGGGTTTCGACGGTCTCCGGCTCCTCAAAATGGTCGAGAAGATCCCAGATGACCGGGCGGAAAGAGCTCTGAATTTCCTGGTCGCGAAGGGGATGGACATCCGGCTTGGTCCCGACCCGGCTAGGCATCTGACCAAAGGCATGGTCATTTTCCAGATGAAGGCCTACTTCGCCCTGGTCGAGCTCAAAGAGCGGTTCGGCCTGGACTTCATCGGCGTCCAGGACCAGTTGGATTGGGTCGAACATCTCCCCACAACCGACCTCACCTTGGGGCTGCTGAACAACCGGCTCCGTCCTGAACCCGACGGCGAAACCATCGTCGCCGCGACCGAAGCGGACGACGGGGCGGCCGTGACCATGCAGTAGCTCAAGCTTCTCGCCGGCGGAGATCCGGTGGGATTCAACGACTTCCGGTACTGGGACGGCCGGGGAATGTACTGGTTTGTCAATTCCGGGGCCCTGGCGCCATTTTTCGCTTCCGGCCGTCATGATTCCCTGGAGGGCGCCTGGTCGGAACGCCAGACGGACATCTACTTCCGGGAGGGCGGCGGAACCTGCAGCGTCGTGGTCAGGGTTCCGGGAGTGGTCACCTGGGCGCGTTTTTCTTTCCGGAACCACGAGCTCTACCTAACCGGAGGCCGGGGCATCACCGACGTTCCCTCGGAAGCGCAATGGACCGAACGGTCCCGGCGCTGCAACCNNGGTATCTCAGGTTATGCGGAAAGCCGGAATGGTTCCTCAACTCCAACCACCCGATCACTGTCCCGGGCGATCATCTGGGTGAATTAAAGGCCGTCGCCCTGGAATTGGGGATACCCTTCGAGTGCTACGATTATCTGACCCCGAAGGACATCGAAGAAGGCAAAACGCCTTAGTAGAAGAAAGGGGGGAAAATGCCAAACCCAACAAAAGCGCGAGGGATCGCCACCGCCACCGTCGGGCTCGTCGCAGCGCTCGTTTCCTGGGGCTGCCGGACAGCCGACCGGACCGCGGCCGCGTCGGACCGGATTCATGATCAGGCCGTCGTCTGGGACTGCCACAACGACCTGGCCTACCGTGTCCTCTACGAGGCTCTAGATATCGGGAATCGTCTTCCCGGCGGGCATGTCGATATCCCCCGGCTCAGAGAGGGGCGGGTGGATGTTCAGGTCGTCGCACTCTTCATCCAGAATTATCTCTATCCGGACCGGGCCGCGGAGCAGTGTTTTCAGCTGATCGAGGCCATGCATCGGACCATCGAAAAGAACGTCGCCGCCGTCGAGCTGGCCCGGACCGGGTCGGACATCGAACGGATCGTTTCCGCCGGAAAGATCGCCCTGCCTCTGGCTATCGAAGGCGGTCACGCCATCGAGGACAGCCTCGAGCTTCTGAACAGGTTTCACGAGCTCGGAGTCTCCTCGATGACGCTCACCCACAACATCAGCCATGGCTGGGCGGACGCCGCGGCCGGCGAACCGCGGTGGGAGGGCCTCAACGACCTCGGCAGGGAGGTCGTCCGGGAAATGAACCGGATCGGCATGGTGATCGATGTCTCCCACGTCTCCGACGCGACGTTTTTCGACGTGATCGAATCCACTTCAGATCCGGTCGTCTTTTCCCACTCCGGGTGCAGGGCCATCAATCCCCATCGCCGCAACGTCAGCGACGAGATGCTCGAGGCCCTGGCGGGTAACGGCGGTGTCATCGGGATCATCTTCGAGCTGGGCTTCCTCTCCGCCGAATACGAACGGGCCAGAAGAGAGCTCAGGGCCATCGCCTCCCCCTTCTTCGAGCGCGTTCCCAAGATCGAGGACCTCGACCTCCGCATCACGGTCGAACACCTGAGCCAGGGGCAGGACTGGCCGCTGGAGGGTTTGCCGACGATCGAGGTTCTCCTCGACCATATCGACCATGCCGTGGAAATCGCCGGTATCGACCATGTCGGGCTGGGCGCGGATATGTATCCCCGGACACCCTCTCCCGTCGGCATCCGGGGAGTCCAGGACTACCCCAATATCACCCGGGGCCTCTTGAAAAGGGGATATTCGCCAAAGGACGTCGAAAAAATCATGGGCGGGAACTTGCTCCGGGTCTGGAAGCGGGTCACCGGATAGGCCGGGAGACCTGCCCGATCCTCCCCTCCTCCCGGTTTATTTTGTCTTGGGCTGGCTGCGGGTGATCCAGGGCGACTGAATCGGGAGATGAACCAGACCCACTAGTGCGCCAAACTAAAGACCCCTTGAAATCAACTTCTTATAAGCCTGTACATGCGCTTCTGAGGAATATGGGTGACGGGAACTTGGGGAAAATGCTCCGCCAAATGCTCCGCGAGAAGTTTAATGCCATTCTCCTCGGTTACAGGATGGTTGACAACGATAACCGGAAGCCCCAGATCGATAGCCAAAGCGCCGTCACGCCAGAATTTGAAACCGTCATCGGAGCATATGGCAAGATCCGCTTTAAGCTCCGTGATGAAATGCCGGTAGGGAGTCCCTGCTCCGTAGCCGATTGCGACTCTTTTTACCCTTGCCGACTCTTCCCCGATGAACTGCACCGCTTCTTGTCCCAGGGGCAGGACATTCTTCGCAACCTGTCTGGCCACGTCTCCGGCCGTCCTTCCTGCAACATCGAAGACTCTGAAATAGCCGTCCTTGAAAACGGGGTTTGAGANNAAGAAACCCAGCTGCTTTGCCCATCCATCGGTGATCCCGATATCGGGATACCGGTCCCATAGGTCGTGACATCGGAGTATGATGATCCCGGACTCGTCGATGAATCTTTTCTTTTTTGAAACGCCGCCGATCTCGAACATGCCCGGGTCGTTATCGCGATGCTCAAAGTAAGTCGGCTCATGGGTGATGAACATGTTCAACCCAAGCTCCAAGGCACGCTTTAAAGCCCATGTGTAACTCATCCAAGCCACCGCAATCCCTTTTACTTCGGCCTCCGGATTTCCGGACTTGAAAGTATCAACCGTCTCCTCCGCGTTGATCCATCCTCTATTGAGAGAGCGAAGATAGGCGTGGATATCTCTAGCCCTGACTTCGGTGTCTAACTTCGACTTTGACGTCGCGCCAGGGGATGCATTGTGAGCTGGAAGAGAGGCTCCCAATGTTAAGGCGCCACTAAATTTAATAAAATCTCTTCGTTTCATTCTTATGGGACCTCCATGTGCGATTTTTGCCGGGTAGGCCGCAGACATTCATTGCTTTTCCTAATTATGCTTCCCAAGACAAGTCAATTCCATTATTTCACGATATCGATTTCGCTTATCGCTGATCGAAAGACAGGACTCCCTATTCTGAAAAGGCGATTCCGATATCAGGCTGCCTGCGGAATTCCCTTTGACCTGACCGCAGGCATCTCCGTAAAAACAACGCATACTTGTCGTTTGCATTAATATTCGGAAAATATGCGCCGAATCTCATCCTGGTCGCTGGTTCTGGCGAGAGCGAGCTGAAGGAGGATGCGAGCCTTCTAGGGTGGGAGGTTATCCCCGGGAAGGATTCCTGCTTCACGGCGTAGGATAGTGTCCTGAACGCGGCCGCCTCGAGTTCGGGTTGTGGCTACAACGATAACACCTTTCTCCCGGGCTTTCTTGATCGCCTCAGATAAGCCGCCATCTAGGTCGCCTGCACCGCTACCGTCAATGACGATCCCCTTCGCGCCCTCCTCAACAAGTTTATCCACGAGGTAGCCTGGCGCCTCGGTATATGAATAGAGAATCTCGACCTTAGGCAGAGGCTCTGAGAGGTCGTCAATGCGGAACTCGGAACAATATGTGTGGCGTCTGAGCGGCGCTCGATAGAAGACGATGCGATCCGAGTCGGCGAGACCGAGTGGACCCAGATCAGGACTCTTAAAAGCCTCGATCCGGTAGGCGCTGGCTTTGGTGACGTCACGGGCGGAGTGAATGGTATCGTTCATCACGTGGAGGATACCCATTCGCGCGGCCGAGGCCGAGGCGGCCACGCGCACCGCGTTGTAGAGGTTGAGCGGGCCATCGCCGCTGATGGCATTCCAGGGACGCTGCGAGCCGACGAACACAACAGGCTTCTCGACGTCGACAACAAGGTTCATGAACCACGCGGTTTCGGCCATGAGGTTCGTGCCGTGGGTCACCGCGATGCCGTCGACGGATTTGTCTCGCGCGAGCTCTTGGAGGCGTCGGGCAACCCTCAGCCAATGGCTGAGGGTCATGCCTCCCCCGACTTCTCGGGGCGCACGACAATCTTCGGCAGTGACGCGGGCAATCAGGCTCATCTCGGGAAGAGCATCAAGCCACTCCCCCGGTTCAACGGGTATGCTCCTGCCTCCTCCGTAGTTGGTGAGGTTCATCCTGTTGTCGCTCTTGGCGGCGATCGTCCCACCCATCGACAGGAGGACAATGTGAGGTTTTGTTTCTGCCGCGTCCTCAACGATTCCGCTTAACCAAAGAGGAAGCAGGACCGAGATAAGGGACAGGAATACCAGGCCTTGAAGAACGGAAAAACGGGGAGGTTTACGTCTGAGTTTCATGGATCGGCCTCATTTCGTCTTTCTTGATTGTTCATATTCTCGGTTATCGTCTATCACTTATTTCTATTTCTGTTTCGGCTGCCGCTTCCGGGCGAGGCCCGGACCGCGTATTTTGGCCGGCTTATGAGTTATGTCCTGAGGTGGGCTGCTGACATAACCCGGGAAACCGCGGGCGATGTCTTTAACTTCCACAAGCCAAGCGTCAGGCAGCTCACCACTCACATAGCCTTCATACAGATTCCCTTGTTTTGGTTTCATGATCACGGGAAACCACATCAAATTTCTCCAGTAGGGATCATCCTCACAGTAGACGTACCACGCTTTAACCTGAATGATCTTGTTCTTGGTGTCTATTCGTGCCCGAAAGAAAGTCCCCTCTGTATCCTCTTTGAAATTGAAATCGTGAATCTTGGTAATTGGGCGCCCCTCGAAGATATGAGACACCCACATCTGCCAATCCATAAACTGTTTCTCTGATCTGGACTCATGCCTGTAATTCGGGATNNGACGAATGGTCCATTTCTGCTCCAACCTTTCCTGGATCCTATTGATATTGAACATCGCATAGCCTCCTTCATTGGTCGCTCCCAGATAGAGAACAGGGCTCTGGACATATCTCTGAGCATGAAAGGGGATGAGGGATGGCGGGTATGCTTGATCGTCTGAAAACCAAGCCACTTCAGACGGATCAGGGAACATTTCGTCATTGGAAAATAGGCGTTCACAGCCCATGTAGACAACCCCTGCAATCCTCTCGGGGTCAATGGCGGCGGCGGTATAGGCGTAGTATGCCCGTTTGCTGTGGCCCCCGATAACAGCGCGTATTTTCTTCTCTTTCAGGAGATCGGAAAAGATATCCAACGCTTGGATATAGGGGACAGCGGATCGAAAGAGGTCATGATGGATAGGATCTTGGGTANNGCAACAAGAGACTCATGGTAGGATACCCAGTGCGTGCGGCTATAGGCTCTGCATAGTTGGGTGTGATCGTGTCATCCTCAAAGTTATGTGTGGCTACGACAACTTTCCCCTTCCGGTCCGAATTCTTGTTTTCTTGAGCATCAGGCGGCATGAATATTATGCCTGTATGTCCCATCTTCGCTCCATCAATTACCTGGCTGATGAACCGGACCTCAACTCGACGCAGATTCTTCCCGGGATCCGTGTCGGATTGAACGATCTCGTCTTTAACAATGGAATAAGATAATGCCGGCAAGGTTGTCCGGAGGCGCTCCCAGAGTTGCCTTGGCGAAGGGAGCAATGCTTCCGGTTCGGGTTTCTGCTCTGCAAGCAATAGGAATCCGACCCACAGTAAAAGAGTAAACTGTAGCCATACGATGAATTTGAATTTTCTTCTCATCTGAGTTTCCTTTTATCTCCTTATTTCACGATATGGAATTTCGTCTGCCTTTGATCTAGATAAAAAACCCCATTTTTCGTAAGGGCGATTCCGTTTTCAAGCTGCATGCGGAGCTCCTTCCCTGTAAGATTTGCAGAAGATATTAAAGTCAGAAATGGAAAAAATTTTTCCGCATGATGATTACTGCCTG
>DQHV01000331.1 GCA_003524335.1 Candidatus Aminicenantota bacterium
GCGTTTCGATCCCAGTCGGCGACGGACAGCGGGATGCGCTCGCCGTGGTCGTCGGGACGGACGATGACGAAATTCCCCGGTTTGACCGACTCAGCCACAGCCGGAGCCTCGACCGTGAATTCGTGCAGGTTAGGGACGATCATCCGCCGCTCTATGATTTTATACGGCATACAAGTTCTCCATAGGTCCTCTATTCTTCTCAGCCCTCCGCGCGGGTGACCCGGACCCGAGCCGGGTTTTTTCGGAGGCCCGGGATCGGTCCCGGTTCGCGCCCCTGCTTAAAACCGCCCAGGATGACCCGCCTGGTGAAATAAACCGCTCCCCGGGAGCATTCGGGATCGGCCTTGACAGCGGCCGTTGCGCCCGCTCGACCATCGTCCCAGGTCACCCGGATGCTGTCTCCCGCGGCAAGCCCGAGCGATTCGACGTCTTCCGGATGCATCCGGAATCCTTCCTCAAGGGCCAGTTCACAGAGCCCGCCGACCTTGGAGGCGATGTCGATCCCGCGGTGCCGGTAGCCGCCCGGCTCGGCTACGAACCAGAAGTCCCCGTCCGCAGCTTTACCTCCGCTCGCTGTCGCTCTTGTCGGTAGATCGAGTGCCTTCATCCGCCGCGGTGACCGGTTAGGCTCCACCGGAAAACCTGGGACCGCCGCTCTGATTTCTTTGCGGACATCCCCTGCCGACTGGTAATTCAGCGCCTGGCTCCCCAGAGCGTTGGCGATGTCGGCTAAGATCCTCCAGTCGGGCCGCATGAAACCGAACACCACCCCTTCCGGGAGGTTTTCAACTGGCACGACATCCTGGACCCGGCCCTCCATGTTGATCAGGGTGCCGCCGGCTTCGGCGAAGCTCGCTGCCGGGAGGAAGGCGTCGACTTTGAAGGGCGGGAGATAGGTATCTTGAACAATCAGGAAATCGCAGTCCGGTCGTTCCCGGAAAGCGACGTCGCCGACACAGTAGATCACCTTCGGCCGCCAGGAACCGCCGAGGAGCTCGGCCCAGCCGAAACCCTTACCGTTGCGGGAAACACCGCCCGGACCGACCTCCGGGAAAACCCCCATCTCCAGCGCGCCCCGGGCATTGACGCCGAAGTAGAGGGGGATGATGTTGACCTTCTTGGCCCCGGCCAGAGTCAACAGCCCATCCACCAGAGCAGCGCCGTCGTCATAGTGAAAAACGCGGGGGCCGATGATGACCGCCGGCTCATGGCCGGACGAGATGATCGCCAGCGCTTCCTCGAGTTTGTCCTTGTCGACGCCCGCTTCAGCCGCCGCAGCGGAGGCGTCGGCCTCTCGGCCGGCCAGACGCTCAGCGAATGCCTTCAGCAGCGTTCCTTCTTTCCCCGGCGCCGGACACAGCCAATCATCCGTGTATCCGGCCAAGTTGCTGTCGCAGGGATCGATGGTCACCAGCTTGGCCCCGGTCTCGAGCGCTTTGCGGACTTTGGTCCCGACCACCGAGAAATTGAACCGGCTGTCGAGTCCCACGGCCAGGATCACATCCGCCCGGGCGATGTCCTTGATGGAAATCGGAAGCGAGAAAAGCCTCGACCAGAGCGCCAGCCCTCCCGCGAGCTCCATCCGAGCCGTGGAGTCGATGTTGTTCGTCCCAATGCACCCCCGGGCGAACTTCTGGGCGGCAAACAGGCTCTCATTCGACAGGTCGGGTGAGACCAGCATGACGAAGTCTTCGGGTGAAATGCCCTTGAGCTCGCCGGCGACCCTCTCCAGAGCTTCTTCCCAGGAGACCTGGCGGAAATACTGTCCTTTCCGGAGCAGCGGACGCTTGGCCCGCTCAAAGTGGTGGGTCACTTCGGGAAGGCAGAAACGACCCTTGACGCATAGCTGTCCGTCGTTGATTTCAGGATCCAGGTTGGCTCTTACCCCGGTCAACCGGCCGTTTTTGTGGTAGAGCTCGATCTGGCAGCCGATCGCGCAGAACGGACAAGTCGAGATAAGGTTTCCGTCTGGCTTCCCTTCCCACTTGGAGGCCTTGTCCGCAAGGGCGCCCGTGGGGCAGACGTCGACACACGCTCCGCAGAACTCGCAGCCGGCCTCGGCATGGCTCCGGCCGAAGGCTGGGCTGATCTTGGCCTTGGGGCCGCGGTAGGTGAAGGCCAGGACGCTGGTGCCACGGACTTCCTGGCACATTCTGACGCAGCGGCCGCAGAGGATGCAGACGTTGTAGTCCCGGTCGTAGAACGGGTCGTCGTGCTCCGGGTCATAGCCGTGGTAGTCGATCGGAAAGTCGATCTCGGTGACGCCGATTTTTTCCACCAGGTCCTGGAGCTCGCATTGCCCGTCGTTGGGACAGAAGCGGCAGCCCGTCGTCACGCCGGCCTTGCGGATCGTACCTTGATATTCCTTGCATTCCACCCGTTCATCACAGATCAGGCAGCTCGACGGATGCTCGCTGAGGATGAGTTTCAGGATCTCCTTGCGGAGGTCCCCCAAGGTCGCCGTGTCGGTCAGGACCTTCATCCCCTCCTGGGCCGTCGTACTGCAGGAGAGCGGATAGCCGCGCATCCCTTCGATCTCGACCATGCACAGCCGGCAGCCGCCGAAGGGGGACAGGTCCTTGTGGGAACAGAGCGAGGGGATGTCGATATCATTGAGCTCGGCGGCCCGGTGCACGGTGACACCTTCGGGAAAGCTCACCGGACGGTGATTGATCTCCATGGTCAGCGTGGGGGGTTCTTTTCGCGCCATTTTTCCACCTAGGATTCGATGATGATCGCGTCTCCGGCGATGGCGTCGAAGCGGCAGATCTCGTAGCAGGACCGGCACTTAATGCACTTGGACCGGTCCAGGTTGTGGGGCTCCGACCGCGGGCCCGTGATCGCCCCGGTCGGGCAAACGCTTACGCAGCGCTGGCAGCCGGTACACTTCCCGGCAACGACCCGGTAGTTAACCAGGCTCTTGCAGACAACAGCGGGGCAGCGCTTGTCCTTGACGTGGGAGATGAACTCGGACCGGAAATACTTGAGAGAAGTCAGGGCCGGATTCGGCGCGGTGGCGCCCAGCCCGCAGAGCGAACCGCTTTTAATCGTCCGGCCGAGCTTCTCCAGCTTCTCCATGTCGGCCAGCTCCCCCCGGCCGTCGCAGATCTTCTCCAGGAGCTTGACCATGTGCCGGGTCCCGACACGGCAGGGAACACACTTGCCGCA
>DQHV01000102.1:0-5952 GCA_003524335.1 Candidatus Aminicenantota bacterium
TCGGGTCGAAGCCCATGAGCTTGGCAGCGACGGCATCTATGGCCACCTGGTCCGCGCCGGCCAGGAGGATGTCCTTGGTAACCGGCTTCATGATCCGCGGCCCCGGCCCGTTGCCGGCCGTGGTGCCGTCCATGATGCAGAAGAGCCCCGGGTGGATTTCTTTCTGGATGGCCAGGAGGTCGACCAGGGTTTCATGGATGAAGGTGTGGGTGTAATGGCGCTTGTGTGTCAGCAGTCCTCCGAAGGCGTTCTTCATCGCGCNNGTGGTCGTATAGATGTGGCACTTGACCGTGGGCAAGTGGACCATGTTCTTGCCGATGAAGTACTCGGGAATTCTGATCCCGTCCTTGAAGACCTTGTTTAGAACGAGCATCCTGGCTTTAGGGCTGTGGATTATCCAACTCATGTCTTCTTGCTTAAAATTGAAGAGGACCTTGATGCCATGGGCTTCAAAGACCGGCCGGTAGCCATTGAGGTCTTCTCCCTTGTAAGCATTCGTAACCTCGGTCTTGTTCTGGACGCAGGAGAGGGAAGAGAAGCCGTATTTCTTCAGGGCGAGGATCGTTCCTTCGAGCTGCCAGGGTGTCGTATTCGCCGAGGGAAAGGGATAATGCCAGGAAATATTGTCTTTCAGGATGGTCGGGGCGCCCCTGCCGAGGGACTGCGGTCCGTTGGCCAGTTCGAAAAGCCTGGCGATATCATCCAGCACGGCCGCCGGAGAGGTCTTCAAGAGAGCGATTTTCGCCTTGCTCAAATCATCTGACTCCTTCGAGGATCACAATGATTGTAATTCTTTGCGGCGGACCTGACAAGCACAAAGTGAACTGGACAGGCCGAGGCCGATGACCTATACTTACGGCTTATTATCGTGCTTGGGAGCGCGTTTATACGATTCTCTCCAACACCGGCCTTATCCATTTCCCATAAGGAGTGAATCATGCCCAAGGCCGAAGAGATTATTGCCAGAGCCTGGCAGGCCGCGGATTCCTTCCACAACCTCGGTCAGGCGAACACTGACGCCATCGTCCGGAGTGTTTACTTGGCCGCTCTGGCGGAGCGCGTTCGCTTGGCCAAGCTGGCCCACGAGGAAACGGGAATCGGAGTCTGGCAACACAAAGTCATTAAGAATGTCATCGCCACCCAGCTTGTCTATGAAGATATTAAAAGCCAAAAGACCATGGGGGTTATCTCCGAAGACCCGAAGAGCGGGATTGCCGAGGTCGCCCAACCCCTCGGCCCCATCCTTGGCCTTATCCCCGTAACCAACCCGACTTCCACCACTATATTCAAGTGTCTGATTTCTCTGAAAACACGGAACGCCTTGATCATCTGTCCCCATCAAGCCGCCCGACGGTCCATCGCTGCCGCCGCCGAGGTCTGCTATCAGGCGGCCCTCCGGGCGGGCGCGCCCGATGACTGTATTCAATGGCTGGACAAGGTTGGCCCGGATACCGTGGCCGAGCTCATGAGCAACCCGCGGCTGGCGCTCATCCTGGCCACGGGCACCGATACTCTCGTTCGCAAAGCCCACACCTCGGGGACGCCGGTTATCGGTGTCGGCCCGGGGAACGTTCCGGTTTATATCGGAGTCTCGGCCGACATCCCGTTTGCCGTTAAGAGCATTATCAGCTCGAAGACATTCGATAACGGTTCCGTCTGTGCCAGCGAGCAGGCGGTGGTGGTGAGATGGGAAGCTGCCGACAGGGTCGTAGAGGAATTCAAGAAGGAGGGGGCCCACTTTTTAACCCCCGAGGAGACGGAAAAAGTGGGCCGGATCGCCTACGATCCGGACCGCGCTTCTATGACCGCCATTGTCGTCGGCCAGTCTGCGCTGGCGATCGCTCAAAAGGCCGGGATAGAAGTGCCGCCGGACACGATCCTTCTTATCGCGCCTCTCCAAGGCGTCGGTCGGAACCATCCGCTTTCGGCTGAGATCCTGGCACCCATCCTGGCCTTCTACATCGAAGATGATTTTGACGACGCCATCCGGCGCTGCTCGGAGATCACCAAGTTCGGAGGCACGGGGCACACTGCTGTTATCTATTCCAACCGGGACGAGAGGATCGAGTACTTCTCCAGAGTTATCGAGGCAGGCCGCATCCTGGTGAACATGCCTTCGACCCAAGGCGCACTAGGAGGTATATTCAACACGCTGAGTCCATCCTTTACCCTGGGCTGTGGGACAGGGGGAAACAATATCACTACGGACAACATTACGGCCAGGCATCTGCTCAACATCCACCGGATCGCCCGCCGGCGGCCGAACCCCCGCTGGTCCTCCTTGGATCAGAAAATTCTCGTCGATGAAAAAGTCCTGCCGGAAACGATCGAATCCGAATTCAACCGGAACTATTGAACCGAGAATTCAGCCGATAAAAACTCACTCTGCCTGGGCCAGCTTCACATCCACCCAGAACGAATACTTTTTCGGGCCCGCCGGTCCCGCGGAAGGAGTCGAGCCCAGATAGCTTCCTGTTGTTTTTTCCTGAGTCATATCCGATCCGGTCCCGGTGCCGCGGGCCTGCCCTCTCAGCGCCTCTCTCATCTCCTTGGTCATCCCGCCCCATTCGAACCCGATCTTGATGTCCTTTCCCGGCTCTGCCCCGATCCCGGCCGGATGGATTTCCCGGGCGGCCAAGGGAATCCGGAATTCATAGAGGACCATATCTTGCTGTCTCCCGATCCTGAAACCGGGCAGGTCGATGTCCTGGACAGGGCCGGCCGGGAAGATGTCCTCTCCCTTCTTGTTCACGGCTGTTGCCGCAAAGACAACGAACTGCGGCTTATCCTTGAGCTCCTGTTTTCTTTCTTCTGAAAGCGGCTGGCCCATTTTCTCCATGTACTCGATGAGCTGCGCTCCGTTGACGGTCTTTTTTACGAAGCGGACGCCCCAATCCTTGTCTTTTTTACCCGACGTGCCGGCATAAAGGGTAATCCCCGTCATATCGATGGAGCTGAGGAACTTAGGGTTTTTGAAAATAAACAGGACGTAAACGTTGCGTCCGTCATTCCGGAAGGCATAATCCACTCCGACGCTTTTCTCAAAAGCTACGGCATCTTCCACCCACTCCTCGCTCTGGCCGTCGATCTGAGGCGGGGATGCCGTCCAGGTGCTCTGGACGATATCCTCGGCCGGATAGACAGTCGTGGCAAAAAGAGAAAAGGCGACGACCTGAATGAGTCCCGGGATGAGCTTATTTTTTTTCATTATTGCAGCCTCCGATTCACCCTTATTCTACAGCAAAAATCAGGCCAATAAAAGGCCCTGGCGGCCTGCCCGTTTTCAGGTTTCAATGGACGGATAACGCCGGAGGGCGAACTGACTGACTAGGGTAAAGGCCAGACAGGCCAATCCCACGCCGAATGTCGCCATGATCCCGATGACGGCCCCAAGGCTGAGGCCGGACTTACCCAGGGCGACGAACGCCAACCCATAGAGGAAGAGGAATCCAAGGTCGAAGAGCATGGCGATAAGGACATTGAGGTTCTGCTTCATCGCTTTTTGAGGGCTGATCCAGTCGAGCAACGGCCGGGCCAGGTCGACGGCCAGGTTCAACGAAGTAATAAAAGCGGTGACTGGGAGAGCAAGGGCGAGGCTGGAGAGCCACTGCCAGGCACCCAGATGGAAACGGAGGGCCAGGACGGCGACGGCGCTGCCGATTCCTAGCAGGGCTATTGCCGAGGAGTGCAGAAATTTGGCTGAGACCTGCTGCCGATAACCCACCGGGATGACCTTGGAGATCCAGAATTTCCGCCCTTCCCTGGAAAAGGAGGACGAGGCCACCCCGCTCAGCGTGGCGCAGACGATCATGAACATCGTCGTCACCAGGATCCCCGTGGCCGGCTTAGCCGAAGTCATCAGGCGGAGGATATCGGCGCTGTCAGTGCCCTGTTTGCTCGAGCTGAGAGTCAGGGCGAGAACGATCGGGATCAGGAGGACTCCGAGGACGCCATTGAGGAGGAAAATCGGCGTCCTGTTCATCAGCCGGACCTCACGCAGGAAAATAGCTCTCACCGGATGGCAGCCCGAAGAGAACTTGATCGCCAAGGCCTTGCCGCCACGGACTCGGACTCCACTTCGCTCGCTCAACCCCACCAGCCCCCCGAAAAAAAGGCGCTGGGCGCCGGCCATGAGGCCTCCAAAAAGCAGGATTGAAAGGCCCGAGAAAAGGGCAAAGGCGGACAAGCCCGAAGCTGTCATCAAGCCGTCATGGAGGAAGCGCGTCGCCCAGATCGCCGGCGGGAAGCGGCGGCCGATCGTCTGAACCAGCCCATCCGGGGAAGCGATCATGGACATGATTTGTTGAGTGTCCAGATCCGAGGTGCCGGCCGCCCGGCTCAGGCCGAACTGGAGGAAGAGGGCGGCGGCGATGAGGACCAGAGATCCGCTGATGATCAGCAGGTCTTTCTTCCTCCCGACGTTGACCAGCCGCATCATCCCGACAACCACTAAGCCAGCGGCCGTCAAGGGAATGACCGGCAGGAGGATGTAAGTCAGGGGCATGATCAGCCAATATCCTGGGTCTCCATGCCTTTTGAAGCCATAAACGATCAGGGCCGGCAGGATGAACGGAGCCATTGTCAGGTACTCGTTTATCAGGACGACGGCGAACTTGGACAGCAGGATCTGGGACGGTTTGAGAGGGAGGGCTATGAGGTACTCCAGGTCCCTGGAGAAATAGAAGGTGGCGATGAGGTAGAACAGTCCGAAGACGAGGATCATGAGCTGACCAGCCAGGACGGCCAGCGTCAGCAACGCCTTTTCCTGGCCGAGCGAATTAAGCATATCGAAGACGTCTCCGAGGAGCCGGACATATAGGACAAGCGTCGGAACGACACCAACCACACCCAGGGCAACGAGGGGGACCATCCAGCGGTCGCGCTTCTGGACGAAGAGACGATGGCGCACGATTGACCAGCCGAAATTGGAGTTTAGAGCGGCCTTGATGAGGGCGGCGGTCGGGCTCATGTCTCGGTCAGCTCCAGGAAGATATTCTCCAGCGAGGCCTTGTCTTTCGCCTGATCCCTGAGTTCGGCCATCGTCCCGCAGGCGGCGAGCCGCCCCTTGTGGATGATGGCGATGCGGTCGCATAAGCGCTCGGCGACTTCCATGATATGAGTGGAGAAAAACAGGGTTCCTCCGCCGTCGCAATGCTCCCGCATAGCTTCCTTGAGGAGATGAGAAGACCTTGGGTCGAGTCCGACCATGGGCTCGTCGAGGACGAAGACTTTGGGCTTGACCATCAAGGCGGCGGTCAGGATAATCTTCTGCCGCATACCGTGGGAGTAAGTTTGGATGGGGTCGGCCACGGCGCGGGAAAGCTCGAAGGCCTGGAGCCAGTGCTCGATCCGGTTCCGCCGCTCGCCGCCGGAAACGCCGTAGACATCGCCCATGAAATTGAGGTACTCGATCCCCTTGAGGCGTTCATAGATTTCCGGTTCGTCGGGGACGTAGGCGGTCATGGCCTTGCAGCGAAGGGCTTCAGCCCCGTTGTCCAGGCCGGCGATCCGGATCGTTCCGGCATCGGGCTTGAGGATGCCGACGATCATCTTGATCGTCGTCGTCTTGCCGGCTCCGTTCGGCCCCAGGAAGCCGAAAATCTCGCCCGGGGGGACGGTCAGGGTCAGGTCATCGACCGCTCGGACGGCCCCCTTGTTGTAGCTTTTTGAGACGTGGTCGATTTCGATCATGGGGCCTCCTCAGCGTCTGTCCACACGTCCATCCTATAAGGAAGTACGGAAAACCGCCACCCGGGTTTATGGCCTGATCGAAAGGGTGACCTTCAGGACACCGCGGTCCTGGAGAGAAAAGAAGCGGGCGGCAGGATCGAACCTCCTCTCCCAATTCCTATTATAAACGAGGTAGATATCGTTGCCGGGTTTGATCTGCCAGCGCAGCCGGGCGTTCCAGCCCAGCTGCCTGGAGATGTCGTCGTACTGGATGTAGTTCAT
>DQHV01000102.1:5998-6170 GCA_003524335.1 Candidatus Aminicenantota bacterium
GCAGGCAAGATAACGCCGTCGGCGACCTCGAAATCATATGGCAGGACATCGCGGTTGGGGCCGACTTCGAACTCGAAGCGTTCTCCGCTCTCGGTCTGGAAGCTCAGAGGGGTGAACTGGACCCGTCTCGTTTCGAGCCGGCCGGAAAGGTCCCAGTAGTAGTCGAAGCTCG
>DQHV01000386.1 GCA_003524335.1 Candidatus Aminicenantota bacterium
CCTCGTCACGAACACCAAGATCGTCGACGGGACGGGTCAAGCTGCCTATCGGGGAAGCGTCGGGATCAAGGGAGAAAAGATCGCCGCCGTCGGCAAAATCCGGGGGACGGCGGAGACCGTCATCGACGGCTCGAACCTGGTGACTTCGCCGGGCTTCGTCGATGCCCACACCCATGCGGACAACAACATCTTCGACTATCCCCTCGCCGAAAATTTCATCATGCAGGGGGTCACGACTGTCGTGACCGGGAACTGCGGCGGCTCCCCGGCTCCGCGGAAAGACCTGACGTTTGCGGGGTACCTCTCCAAGCTCGAAGAGCTGGGTGTCGCCCCTAACGTTGCCCAACTTGTCGGCCACATAGGCATAAGGGTTCAGGTAATGGGCGGGGAACTGAAGAGAGAGGCCACCCCGAAGGAAGTGGAAGAGATGATGGTCTATGTCGAAGAGGCCATGCAGAGCGGTGCCTTCGGCCTTTCGACCTTTATGGACCCGCCGAGCAGCGGCGAGTACGCATCCGTGGAGAATGAGCTCATACCCCTGGTCAAGGTCGCCGCCAAGTACGGTTGCGGATTCTGGCCGCACAAACGACACCACCGGAGCCAATGGTACACAACCGACCTGGAAGAGATGGGGTATGGCATCTTCCACGGCCCCGCCGAAGACGCCTTCGTCGGGACCTACCGCGGCCTGATGGAAGCGATCGACATCTGCCGCAAGGCTCACTGCCCCCTCCATATAGGTCACCTTGTCAACGCCTACAGGATGCCCCAGCCTCATCCCGGGTTTTTGGACGAGGCCGCGGCCAAGGCCACGCTCTCGCTGATCGATGAGGCCATCGCCGAGGGAATGGACATCACCTTCGACGTCACTTTTGCTCCGTACGGCGTGGCAAGAAGAGGGTATCTTCTCAGGGATTTCTGGAGAAGTCGCAACATCGCCCTGAGGTGGATGAACCAGTGGGAAAAGGAAGAGGTCATAGCGAAGCTAAAGACAGAGGAGGTCAGGGAGAAAATCAGGGAGGTCCACCGGATAGGACGGCTCAAGCTCGGCATGATCCAGACGAAATCCGACCCGTACTGGATGGACCGCTTCAAGATCCTGACCTGCGCCAACAAGGGCTACGAGGGTAAAACCGTGAGTGAAATTGCCGGGATGATGAGCGTCGATCCTCTCGACGCCCTTATTCTGTTGCTCGAAGAGGATCCGGATACGGTTTGGGTCCAGCACCTCGACGAGAGATACTTCGAGGCCGCCCTGCCCGTTTTCCTCAAGCACCCCAATGCCAGTCCGAACACCGATTGGACGTGCGCCCCCGCCGGTCCTCCTGAAGGATTTTATGAAGGCAAGGACATGTGGGACACGACTTCTCCTATAGCCTACGGCCTGTTTGCCGATTACATCGCGAAGCTTGTCCGCGATAACGCCCAGCTCACCCTTGAGGAAGCCGTGAACCGGGCGACCTTTGTCCCGGCGAAGAAGGCCCTGGGGTTGGATGACAGGGGCGTTCTGGCTCCAGGCGCCTATGCCGACGTTTTGGTCTTCGATCCGAATACCATCAGGATGACGGGAGATTTCTTAAAGCCCGCCCAGCGACCGGATGGGATTGAATATGTCATCATCAACGGCCAAATCGTCTATAAAGACAAAGCCCACACCGGGGCCAAGCCGGGAAAAGTCCTCAGGCACAAAACGTAGAGCGGCGGGGAAGCCTCAGGTTAGGACTAAGGAAACTTCGGAACCCAGGCCGACCGGCACCTGAACGCTCATCTAACCGGCACAACAGAAGAGCCGTTTCTTAGGAACGTTAGACGAGCCCATGCGGCCCCTGCGGAGCATTGACAACGCGACCTTGTCTTGTGTACTATTAACAACTTGTATAAGCATTTAATCGCCTGCTCCCCCGAGATATTGCTCTCCGGAGGGAAAAACGGCGGCCGGGCGAATCCGGAGCGAGTTTGCCCCCCGAAATCTATTCGAAATCAAAGGCAACGAGCCGTCTTGTTCTTCATGCCGGTGTGAATGGTAGAAGGTTTCAACGGGGGCGCCTGAGAATATTTCGAGAGGAGGGATACGATCGTGTTAGTTATCGCTTGTGTCAAACAAGTCCCTGATACCACCCAGGTGAAGATAGACCCGGAGACCGGTACCCTGATCAGAGAGGGCGTACCTTTTATTGCCAACCCGTTTGATACCCATGCGTTAGAAGAAAGCCTCCGGCTCAAGGACAAGTACGGATTTCGAGCGGCTGTTATTTCTATGGGGCCGCCGAACACCGTGGTGACCTTGAGAAAGGCCTTGGCGCTTGGAGCGGACCAAGCCGTCCTATTAAGCGATCGTGTTTTTAGCGGAGCCGATACCCTGGCCACTAGCTTTGTTTTAGCGGAAGCCATCAAACGGCTGGCTCAAGAGGAAGAGGTGGCCATGGTCATTTGCGGCAAACAGACGATCGATGGAGATACGGCTCAGGTCGGGCCCGGAATCGCCACCCGCTTGAAATATTCACAGCTCACTTTGGTCGACCAAATACAGAACGTAGACTTGACCGCCAAGAAGGTGAAAGTCAGACGCAAACTGGAGGGGAGGCACGAGATCGTTGAGGCTCCCTTGCCCGCCATGATTGCGGTGGTAAGGGAGATCAACAGGCCTCGCTATCCTACAGTGCCCATGCGGTTGAAGTCCGAGATTACGGATGTCTTGATTTGGGATAACAAGGTCATGAAACTGCCCGAGGAGCTAGTCGGGTTAAAGGGTTCACCGACTTGGGTGCGCAAGATTTTTTCGCCACAAAGAACCAAGGGGCAGATATTGGGCGACGGAGTGAATAAGCCAAAGGAAGCAGCCCACTTGTTAATAGACACATTGATTCAGAAAGATATTCTGGCCCTCTAAAAGGTGTAAGGCTTAAAAATGGAAGAGAAGAAGAAGAAAATAAAGAAACCCTTAGGATTCGCCAGGCTCATCCCCAATAAGTGTATCGCTTGCGGTGCGCGTTGCCAGAGTGATTGTAAGCCTCAAGCGATAACCATGAACGAGGCAGGGGAGCCAGTGATTGATCTCGAAAAGTGCACGGGTTGCCGGAGATGTCTCAAGGCCTGCCCTGTCGACGCCCTTGAGATGTTCTTCACTCCGGAACAACTGAAGATCCTGGAGCAATTGGCCAAGAAGGAGACGGAAGCAGCTCCCGAGGCGGCAGAAGCTCAACCCGTTGAAGAAGAAGTAAAGGCAGCGGCGAAGTTCAAGGAGTACTCGGGCGTCTGGGTTTATGTCGAGCAGACCGATGGAAAACCAGCCATCGTGTCCTGGGAGCTATTGGGGGCCGGGGCCAATNNTGCCAGGAAGCCATTGCTCATGGTGCGACCAAAACTTATCTGATTGATGCTCCCGTATTTCGCCACTATCGCACCGAGCCATACTATAAGGCCATTTGTCATCTTGTGCGCAAATTCAAGCCGGAGATCATACTCGTGGGCGCTACCGGCTTGGGAAGGGACCTGGCCGGTGCCGTGGCCACTGACCTCGCTACCGGATTGACAGCGGACTGTACCGGGCTGGATATCGACGACCGAGGATTTCTGCTTCAAACCCGCCCAGCCTTCGGCGGCAATATCATGGCCACCATTTTGACGGAGCGAACACGGCCGCAGATGGCCACCGTTAGGCCGCACGTCATGTCCTTGCCCGCAAAGGACTCTTCGCACACAGGGGTGGTTATCCGTGAATCACCAGCGATCGACGAAGTGGATATCGCAGTCAAAATGCTCGAGTTGATCGATGACCGCAAGCATGGACAAGATGTGGATATCGCAGCGGCCGAGGTCATTGTTTCCGGAGGTCGCGGGATGATGTCTAAAGAAAATTTTAAAATCCTCCAAGAGCTCGCTGATGAACTGGGTGGTGTGGTTGGATCTTCACGCAGCGCGGTCGAAGCCGGCTGGATGCCTGTGGAACGCCAAGTGGGTCAGACTGGCAAGACCGTCCGGCCCAAGATTTACATCGCCTGCGGTATCAGCGGCGCCATTCAGCACCTTGTGGGTATGCAGAGTTCGGATGTGATCATCGCCATCAACCGCGATAAGCAGGCCCCCATTTTCGAGGTCGCTACCTATGGGATTGTGGGTGACCTTTTTAAGATCGTTCCTGCCGTTACCGATCGGATCAAAGAATTACGGACAAAGAACGAACAAGGATAGGCCCGATCATGTTCAACGAAAAAAGGCGGAGGTCGGGACAGCCGATATTTTGAGAGCCATTAGGAAAGACAAGACTGACTTGCAAAGTTCGGGTAGCGGGTTTGAGGGTAGTTAAGGAGGACATTCATCATGAACCCAGTGAGTGATCTTGGAGCGCTTGGATTCGTCTTGTTCTGGGGCTTAACGGCCCTGGCTGCCGGAGTCTTTTTATTCAGGGGATATCAGCTTTTTAGACTGGTGTCCCTCGGTAGACGAAGCGAGAAGTTTGGCCAGGTCATTAAAAGGGCACTAACGGCACTCGGCCATGTCATCATCCAAAAATGTCAGTTCAAAAACATCACTCGCGAGGACAGGGGCGGCGTAGGTCACCTCTTCATAGTCTGGGGTTTTCTCTTTTTTGTAACATACTACTTTTTCTTCATCGTCATCGCGTCCGGATTCGGCATCCCCGACGTCATGGAACACAACAAAATCTACGGATATTACACGTGGGTTATGGATTTCGTGGCTCCCTTTATCGTGATCGGCACGGTCTGGGGGATCATTCGCCGTTATATCGTCAAACCAGCGAGATTGAAGGGGCAGCAAACTGCGGAGGCGCTGATCATCCTGATTACGGTTCTCATTCATCCCATAACGCACGTGGGCAAGATTGCCACGCAGATTGCCGCGGGACATCCTCCAGCGGGCTTGGGCATCCTCACTCCACCTCTGAGCACGGCTGTGAGTCATCTCTATACCAACGCCGCGACAATAGCGAAATGGCACAGCTTCTGGTTCTGGAGCCACTGGGTATTCGTCCTGATCGTCCTGGGCATGATCGCCTACACGCGCTACCTGCATATGATCGCCGGCGCGCTCAATGACCTTCTCCGAAGGACGCCTCCCAAAGGCACTCCCGAGCGGATCGATTTAAACGACCCTTCGAGTTTTGGAGTGGACCGGGTCGATAATTTCGCCTGGAAACAACTCCTGGACTCGGTAGCCTGCGTTGTTTGCGGCTACTGCCAGGAGATTTGCCCTGCCACATTTACCGGCAAAAAGCTCAATCCCCGGTTGGTTATCCGCGATATTAAGACTAACATGCTTAAAAACGGCCCATTCATTACGAAAAAACAAGCTCCCGTGCTCCCCCTCATCGGCGAGAATCAGGAGGGCAGCGTTCCCATGGAAGCCATCTGGGCCTGTACCACCTGCGGCGGCTGCATGGAAGTGTGTCCTGTTTACATCGAGCATGTCTGGGAAATTATCGATATGCGCCGTCACCTGGTGCAGATGCAGGCAAAGTTCCCCGACGAATTGCTTAACCTTTTTGAGAATACCGAACAGCGCAGCAATCCCTGGGGGATCGCTCCAGCCGACCGAGCGAAGTGGGCCTCGGGAATTGAAACCAAGCCTTTTGAGGCCGGCAAAACCGAGTACTTATTTTATGTCGGCTGCGCCGGCGCCTTTGACGCTCGAAACCGACACATCAGCCTGGCTATAGCCCGTATCCTGGACGCCGGAGGTATTTCGTGGGGAATCTTGGGTAAGGATGAACTATGCTGTGGAGACAGCCTGCGGCGTCTGGGGAATGAATAC
Source organism: Candidatus Aminicenantota bacterium (assembly GCA_003524335.1). GTDB lineage: Bacteria > Acidobacteriota > Aminicenantia > Aminicenantales > UBA8522 > UBA8522. The sequence continues at coordinate 5,773 of DQHV01000386.1, forward strand.
GTATTCGATCGCATCGCTAAAGACAATATTAAGATGTTCCAGGATCGGGGGGTAAAAAAGATTATCACCGAGTGTCCCCACTGCTATCATACCCTGAAGAATGACTACCATCAGTACGGTACGGATTGGGAAGTCATCCATCATGCCGAGTTTATTCGCGGATTGATAAAAGAGAAGCGGCTGAAATTGAATGGGAATGGAGACCTGGGCAAAGTGCTGTTCCATGATTCCTGCTATCTGGGACGCCACAACGGAATCTACGACGCTCCCCGCGAAGTCCTGGCCCGGACGACCAGTCATACACCCGCTGAGATGAAACGCCGCTTGAATAGGTCCTTTTGCTGCGGCGCGGGCGGTGGACACATGTGGATGGAGGAAAGCATCGGCAAGCGTATCAACCACGAGCGGGTCGAGGAAGCCCTGAAGGAAGACCCGAGGACTATTTGCGTATGCTGTCCATATTGCATGACAATGTTTGAAGACGGCATCAAAGATTTGAAGGCTAGTGAAAAAGTGCAGGTGCTGGATTTGGCTGAGATTGTCGCCCGGGCACTGCAATAGACTTTTAGGTTATCTAGGTCACGCGCACTATCTTCGCCGGTTGTTTTGTAAAAAGCCGTTTCATCGTCTATTATGGACTCNNATCGCCTGGCTCGGAGACAAGGTTGGTCGATAGATAAACCATCGAGGAGGCCGAGAGCCGATGAAAAAACAACAACTCCCTTTCTTTATGGCACTGATCGGGCTCATGACGATCGGGATTAACCTCAACTCCCAAGAGTCTCTGCCGGAGGACCTGCGCTCCGGGAAGGACTTCCTCCCCGTTTCTGTTTATACCGCGGAGGACGACCAGGAGCTGCTGAAGCTCTTCGCCGGCTTGCGGGTCGCCGACGTCTCGGACGGAATGGACAAAGCCGGCCTCCCCGGGATAGGGCTTGTGGACCCGTCGATCCTGCCGCTCTGGACCGACTTGATAAATTTCAGCCATCGGTTTGCCGGGATCGCGGTGACCGCGCGCTATGTCCCCACCCAGAAGCCGCACGCCGGAAAGCGGACCCCGGAGGAGTTCGATAAGTGGGAGGGCGAGTTCTACAGCCGGTATTCTTCGGAGCCATACGCTGACCTGATCCGGCCGGGGACCGCGCTGGTGATCGATGATGTCGAGGAGGCTGACATCGGCAGCATCGGCTCCTACAACATCATGGAGTGGAAGGGCAGAGGCTGCGTCGGTGTCGTCACGGATGCCGCGGCTCGGGACACGGACGAGATCGCCCTGGAGAAGGTCCCGCTCTATCTTCGCAATCGAGGCCGCGGCATCCGTCCCGGCCGGAACGAGATCGAGTCCGTCAACCGGCCGGTCGCGATCGGCGGAGTGCTGGTCAGGCCCGGCGACGTGGTGGTCGCGGACGGAGACGGTGTTGTCGTGGTCCCCCGGGCACAGGCCCGAGCCGTGGCCGCTTTTGCCCGCGAGGTCATGGAAAATGATAAGGCCGGCCGGCGGGAGCTCTACAGGCAATTGCGTTTGCCGCCGGATGCCTCGATCAAGAAATGATTGACCGGGGACCGTAGGTTTGAGGGATAATAGAGGCTTCTCGGACCGGAGGAGAGCATAAATGAAAAAGAGAACGCTGGCCGTGGTCCTGGTTCTCGGAACGGCGGCCCTGGCCGAAGGATGCCGGAATAGGGCCGAGGTCCAGCCGGAGGTCCTGGCCGCACCCAAGAATGTCGTTTTTGCAGGCGTCCGGTCATCCCATTACGGGATCAAGCCGTTCCCGGAACCCGCTTCCTGGCAGAAGGCCATCGACGCCATGACCAGCCGTTTTCCGGGAGCGACTCCCGGCGCGATCTGGATCGTCGGAGAGCTCAAGCGGCCGACGACCTGCCGGCTCTTCTTTCCCTCGGACAGCAAGGCCTATCCCAACATAGAGTTCGCCGAAACTGACACGCACGAAAAATTCCTAAGCCACTTCGACGAGACCGGCACTAAGGTTTTCCTCCAGGTGGAGCCGGCCCGGGCCGACCTCCCGACCCTCATCGACCTGGTGCTCGGCCGGTACAAGCATCATCCCTGCGTCATCGGGTTCGGTGTCGACGTCGAATGGTACCGGGAGTCCGACAGACCGGGATGGGGAATCCCGGTCGATGACGAGACGGCCCGGCAGTGGGAATCCCGGGTCAAGGCGCACAACCCGTCCTACCGGCTCTTCCTGAAACACTGGGATCTGAACTGGATGCCCAAGACTTACCGCGGGGACATTGTTTTCGTCGACGACGGCCAGGAGGTGAAGAACCTGGATGACCTTCTGGACGCGTTCCAGAACCGCTGGGCCGACCATTTCCATCCCAGCCCGGTCTTCTTCCAGATCGGCTATAACTCGGACAAGCCGTGGTGGCAGAACCTGGACAACCCTCCTCAGACGATCGGCCGGACGATCGCCCAAAGGGTCAAGCAGAGCTGCGGGATTATCTGGGTCGATTTCAGCCTGAAAGATGTATTCGAGCTTTCGCCGGAATGATCGCTGATTCGAGGATTATGGCCATGAGACTCATCGGGAGCAGGCTATGAAGAAGAACGGAATCGTCGCCCTTTTGCTCTGGGCTGTCCTGCATGGGGCGTCTTTCGGTGAGGCTTCGCGCCGGAGCCTTGACCCGGAAAACGGCAAGGGCCTGATGATCGGGGTCAAGATATACGAGCACGAAGGGTCCCTTCCCGAGCTTATCGCAGAATGGCGCTCGCTCCGCGTCAACGCCGTTTTCGTCAGCCCGACTCTGGCGGCTCAGGGTCAATTCAGGGACCTGGCCCGGAAGCAAGGCATCTCCGTTTTTCTGATTCTGCCCATCTTCTTCAACACCGAGGAACTCAAGAAGGACCCCCGCCTTTACGGCCTGACAGACCGGGGGGAAAAGGCCAAGGACGACTGGGTGGAATTCGTCTGCCCGACCCGTCCGGACTACCGGAACCGCCGGCTTGAATGGATTAAAAGCCTGGTCCGAGAGCTCGACCCCGACGGCATCAGCCTGGACTTCATCCGCTATTTCGTCTTTTGGGAGATGGTCTATCCGGAGAGGACACTGGATTCGATCGCCAACAGCTGCTTCGACCGGAGCTGCCTGGAAAGGTTCCAGAAAGACACCGGAATCACCCTGCCGAAAGGGATCAGCGGGACGTCGGACACGGCCAAATGGATCATGGCCGAGCACGGGCGGGAATGGACGGAATGGAAATGCGGGGTCATCACCGGCCTGGCCCGGTCCATCGCCGATGAGGCCAGAGCCATCAAGCCAAAGCTCAGGGTCAATATCCATTCCGTACCCTGGCGAGAAACGGATTTCGGGGGAGCGATCAAGGTCATCGCCGGACAGGACCTGGCGGCTCTTGCGGCGACCGCGGATATGATCTCGCCGATGTGCTACTGGCACATGCTCAAGAGAAAGCCGCCCTGGATCCGCGAGGTGGTCGAAGATGTCTATTCGCGGACAAAAAGCCTGGTCATTCCCAGCATTCAAGTCGGAAACGCTTACCTCAATGATAAAGTCTCGGGGGAGGAGTTCAACGAGGCGCTGGAAGAGGCCTTGCGCCCTCCCTCCGGCGGCGTTATCTTCTGGAATTGGGATGCTCTGGCCAAGGAGCCGGAGAAAAAGGCGGTCGTCGCGGCCCGGCTCAAAGCCCGAAATGGATAAGAAGGAGGTCCGGATGGCAATTTCAAGGAATGCTCCATTTCTTTATGCCTGGGCAGCGCTCTTGCTCATTTCGGCAGCACCGGCCTGCCGGCCGAAACCTCCCCAGGGCCTGCAGCACGACATCCCCCTCGCGGACGGCTGGCTCATCCGGTCGTCGGCCGAGGTCAAAGAAGGCGGAGCCGCCGTCTCCGCTCCTGGGCTGGACACTGCCGGCTGGTCCCCGGCTTCGGTGCCGACGACGGTCCTGGCCGCGCTCCGCAAGAACGGGGAATACCCCGACCTGTTCGTCGGCAAGAATCTGGAGGCCGTTCCCCAAGAACGGTTCGCCGGCTCCTGGTGGTACCGCAAGGAGTTCGACGTTCCGGCGGATGAGCGGCTGATCAGCACACGCCTGGGGTTTGACGGCATCAACTACCGGGCCGATATCTGGCTCAACGGCCGGAAGATCGCCTCCCGGGACGAGGTCTATGGCTCTTTCCGAACCTTCGAGGTCGATTTCGCCCCGGCCGTCAAGCCGGGCCCCAACGTCCTGGCGGTCGAAGTGTTCCCTCCCCAGCCGGGGGATTTCACCTTCGGGTTTGTCGACTGGAACCCGAGGCCGCCGGACCAGAACATGGGTCTCTGGCGGCCCGTGACCCTACGCCTCAGCGGGCCGGTTTCCATCGAGCAGCCGTTCGTAACCAGCGAGGTGAATCTGGAAACCCTGGCTGAAGCCGATCTGACAATTACGGCCGAGGCCGTGAATCACAGCGATCAACCGGTGTCCGGCGCTCTCCAAGTCGAACTCGAAGGCGCTGTCCTTAGCCAGGAGGTGAAGCTCGACCCGGGAGAACGAAGGACCATCACCTTCACCTCACAGCAGTTCCCGGGGCTCAAAGTCCAGGAGCCTCGCCTCTGGTGGCCCCACCATCTGGGCGAGCCGAACCTTTATGCGCTGAAATTGCGCTTCCAGACCCGGAAGCTCATCTCCGACGAAGACACTGTCACCTTCGGCATCCGTGAAGTCGCGGACTATATCAATGAACAGGGGCACCGGGGCTTCATGGTCAACGGCCAGAAGGTCCTCGTCCGGGGCGGAGGCTGGGTGGACGACCTGTTCATGGCCGAGGACCCCCGTGTCCTGGAAGCGAAGGTCAAGTACACGAGGCACATGAACCTGAACACCATCCGGCTGGAAGGATTCTGGGGCAGCGGCCCGGAGCTCTACAACCTCTGCGACCGATACGGGATTCTCCTGATGGCCGGCTGGAGCTGCCAGTGGGAATGGGAGAACTACCTCGGCAAGCCCGTCGATGATTTCGGGGGGGTAACGACAGCCGAGGACATGGATCTCGTCGCCCGGTCCCTCCAGGACCAAGTAGTGATGTGGCGCAATCACCCCAGTGTTTTCGTCTGGACGCTGGGAAGCGACAAACTTCCCCGGCCGGAGCTCGAGCAAAAGTACGTCCGGATCTTGAGTGCCTTTGATCCGAGCCGTCCGGCGGTGATGTCCACCAAGGGCCTCCGCAGCGAGATCAGCGGAGACACCGGCGTCAAGATGAACGGGCCTTACGATTATGTGCCGCCCATATACTGGTTTGAAGATACGAAGAACGGCGGTGCCTTCGGGTTCAACACCGAGACCGGACCCGGGCCCCAGCCGCCGCCGCTGGAGAGCCTGAAGAAGATGCTGCCGGAAGGCCATCTCTGGCCCATCGATGACATCTGGAACTATCACTGCGCCCGTAACGAGTTCAACAGCCTCGACCGTTATCTCGAAGCCATGAACAAGCGCCACGGGAAGGTGAAAGACCTCGCTGATTTCCTCCGCAAGGCCCAGGTCGTGAACTACGAAGCGATGCGGGCGATGTTCGAAGCCTTTGCCGCCCACCGGCCCGTAGCCACCGGCGTTATCCAGTGGATGCTGAACGCCGCCTGGCCCAAGCTCTACTGGCAGTTGTATGATTACTATTTGATGCCCAACGGGGCCTTCTACGGCGCTAAGAAGGCGTCCCGGCCCGTCCATATCCTTTACGATCCCCAGAATAACGCGGTCTATGTGGTCAACGACCGCCTGGGGCCCCTGAGCGGCGCCAAGGCCCAGATCCGGGTGCTCGATCTCCAGTCCCGCGAGATCTTCAAGGACGTGAAGGACGTGGAGCTCGGAGCGAACATGGCTTCTGAGATCGCCCGGCTGCCTTCGATCAAGGGCCTGGCGCCCGTTTATTTCCTGGACCTCAAGCTGGCGGACAACGCGGGCGGTCTCGTCGCTGAAAACTTCTACTGGCTCTCCACGAAGAAGGACGTCATGAATTACCCGGCGACGGAATGGTTCGTGACGCCGATCAAGGAATTCGCCGACCTGACCGCCCTGGACAAGCTTCCCCAGGTGACCCTCAAAATCCTGTCGGCGTTCGAGCAGGCGGGTGCCGAACAACAGGTCCGGGTGACCTTGCAGAACCCGGCCGATACCGTCGCTTTCTTCATCAACCTCAGCGTCGTCGGCAGGGAGAGCGGGCGCGCCGTCCTGCCCATCTACTGGGAGGACAACTGTATTTCGCTCCTCCCGGGAGAGAGTAAAACCCTCAGCGCTACTTTTTCCCCCGCCGACCTCCAGGGCGAGGAGCCGGTATTGCGTGTGGATGGCTGGAATGTCAAGGTGCAGTAAAGAATCCGGTGGGCGTTTCGGGCAAAGGCCGGAGCATTAGTCCATGAAGAGAAACACGTTTATCGTCGCCCTGATCTTCCTCATCTTCTTCGTCATCTCCTTCTTGACGAACATTCTGGGTCCGCTGGTCCCGGACATCATCAATAGTTTCAGTCTGAGCTTGACCCTGGCCGGGTTCCTGCCCTTTTCGTTCTTCGTCGCCTATGGGGTGATGTCGATCCCGGCCGGGATGCTGGTCGAGCGCTACAGGGAAAAACGGGTCATGCTGGCGGCTTTCCTCATGGCCCTGGTGGGGGCTCTCTTTTTTGGTTCTGTGCCCCGGTTTTCCGTCGCCTTGACCTCGCTTTTCCTGATCGGGATCGGGATGGCCATGCTCCAGGTGGCCATCAACCCGCTGCTGCGGGTGGCTGGAGGAGAGGAGCATTTCGCCTTCAATTCCGTCTTCGCCCAGCTCGTCTTTGGGCTGGCCTCGTTCTTGAGTCCGAAGGTTTTTTCTTACCTGGTACTCAACCTGCCCAAGTCCTCGGGCAGGAGCAATCCGCCACTGGAGATCCTGAGGAAGGTGGTGCCGGACACGCTTCCCTGGGTCTCCCTGTACTGGGTTTTTTCCCTGGTCACGTTGGCCATGGTGGTCATCATCGCGGCGGTCCGGCTGCCCAAGGTCGAGCTCAAAGAGGAGGAGCGGGCCGGGGCCTGGGCCGTCTACAAAGAGCTCTTCCGAAAAAAGATCGTCATCCTCTATTTCCTGGGCATTTTCGCTTACGTCGGCACCGAACAAGGGGTGGCCAACTGGATCTCGAAGTTCCTGTCCACTTACCACGGGATCGATCCCCAGACCAAGGGAGCCTCGACGGTCTCCCTGTTCTGGGGCCTGATGACCGCCGGCTGCCTGCTCGGTCTGGTCCTGCTCTGANNCCCGGCCCGGTGGCGATCATCGCCTTTCCCTTGATGGGGTTCTGCGCCTCGGTGATGTGGTCGATCATCTTTTCCCTGGCCCTCAACTCTCTGGACAAACACCACGGTTCCTTCTCGGGCATTTTGGTCACCGGTATTATCGGGGGGGCCCTTGTGCCGCTCGCCATCGGCTGGCTGGGTGATCGCCTGGGCCTGCGCATCGGTATGATGTCCCTGTACCTGACCCTGGCCTACATTTTGAGCATCGGGTTCTGGGCCCGGCCGCTGATCACCAATGCCACGATCAGCCTGAGNNTCGGCATCGACCTCGGCGGCACCAAGGTCGGCATCGGCCGGGTGGAGGACGGCCGGATCGTCCGCCACGTCTCCGCCGCGGTGAGCGCCCAGGGATCAGAGCAGCAGGTTATTGACGAGGTCATCGGGGCGGTCGAACAAGTCTTCGACCCGGGTGTGGCCGGGATAGGAGTCGGAGTGCCGAGTGTCGTGGACGTGGAAAAAGGGATCGTCTATGACGTCCAGAACATCCCGTCGTGGAAAGAGGTCAGGGTCAAGGAGATCCTGGAAAGACGCTTTGGACGGCCCGTCTACGTCAACAACGACGCTAACTGCTTCTCCGTTGGAGAGAAGTATTTCGGGAAAGGGATGAAGTTCCGGCATCTCGTCGGCCTGATTGTCGGCACCGGTTTGGGCGCCGGGATCATCCTCAACGGCCGCCTCTACAGCGGTCCCAACTGCGGCGCCGGTGAGTTCGGCATGATCCCTTACAAGGACTCGATCCTGGAGCACTATGCGAGCGGGCAGTATTTCACGAGGACTTTCGGAGTCAGAGGGGAGGAGGTCCATTCCCGGGCCGGGAGGGGAGACCGGGAGGCGCTGGACATTTTCGAACGGTTCGGCGCCCATCTCGGGGACGCCCTGATGATCATCATGCTGGCTGTGGACCCGGAGGCCATTATCCTCGGCGGGTCCGTCTCCCGGGACTTACCCTTTTTTGAGAAAGCGATGCGGGAGAGGATGAAGGTTTTCCCGTATCATAAAACACTCGAACGGATCGTCATCGAGGTCTCGGACCAGCCCCAGATCGCCATCCTGGGCGCAGCCGCCCTGTATTATGACGCTCATGCTTCGTCTTGAGGAGGTTTAGAGAATGAGAATGCTGCGAAGAGCACTCCCGCTGTTAATCCCTCTGGCCCTGCTTTTCCGTGTCGAGTTTGCCGCTCCCGCCGGCCAAAGCAGGTTTGCGCTCAAGGGAGCGACCGTCTATCCGGCGTCAAGCTCCAGGATCGAGAACGCCGTTATTCTCGTCGAGAACGGTAAAATCACCGCCCTCGGACCGGATGTCAAGATTCCGTCGGGCGCCAAGATCATTGATGTCTCCGGGAAAGCCATTATCCCCGGGCTCATCGATATCCATTCCCATCTCGGATTTTTCGATTCCGACATAAACGAATTCCCCCAGCCTATCGGGCCCGAGAACCGGGCGCTCGATGCCCTGTATCTCGACTCACCCGACTGGGGCGAGGCCGTCAAGGGCGGAGTCGTGACCCTCGTCACCGGGCCGGGGAGCGGCGAGAGGATCGGCGGGCAGTCCGTCACGATCAAAACGTTCGGCGCCGATCTCCAGAAGAGAATTATCAAGGAGGCGGGGGAAGTCAAGATGGCGATAAACGCCAGAAACCTCTCCCACGTCCAGGCCATCCGGAACTCGCTCCTCAAGGCCCGTGAGTATAAGGAAACGTGGGATCGGTATGAGGCCGGAGACAAGAAAGAGCCGCCGCCCAAGCGCGACCTTGCTTTAGAGGCCTTGGTCAAGGTCCTCAACAGAGAGGAGCGCATCCGCTGCCACGTCCATTTCGCCAACGATATGCTTTCTTTTCTCAAGCTCAAGGACGAATTCGGGTTCGAGCTGACTTTCGAGCACAGCACTGAAGCCTACAAGATTGCCGAGGAGATCGCCAAACGGGGCGTCGGCTGCGTCTGCCTGCCTCTCGTCATGAGGATCCCTCTTGGTGAGGACCTGATGAGAGGGAACGCCGTCCTCGAGAAGGCGGGCGTGAAGATTGCGCTCCACACGGACCACCCTGTCACCCAGGAGAAGTGGCTCCGCCTCTGCGCCATCCTCTCCATTCGCTACGGCCTCTCCGAGGAGGCCGCTTTAAGGGCGATCACCATAAACCCCGCGGAGCTGGCCATGATCAACACTCGTGTCGGCAGCATCGAAAAAGGCAAGGACGCAGACCTCGTCGTGCTCAACGGCCCCTGGCAGGAACTCCAATCTAGGGTCGACCTGGTTTTTATCGACGGAGTCCTGGCCTATGACCGGTCTTTAGATGAGAGCAAGCCCTAGGTTTGGAATAGAACGGGAGGAACCCAGATGATCATTAAGAATAAACCTTTTCGGATGACCTGGCTGTTCATGGTATTCCTCGGTGCCCTGCCCCTGCCTTCTGGGACCGCAGAAAAGGCCATCGCCATCAAAGGCGGCACCGTCCTGACTATGGCGGGGAAGTCCATTCCCAACGGCGTCGTCCTGATCAAGGGCGAGAAAATCCAGGCCGTGGGAAGCGAGGTCAAGATACCTGCGGATGCCGTCATCATCGAGGCCGCGGGAAAGTACATCATGCCGGGGATCGTCGATGCGATGACTTATTTCGGCGTCCGGCCGTTCGACCTCAACGATCTAACGAACCCCGTGACCCCTCAGAACAGGATCATCCAGGCCTATTACCCCTTTGGGAAGTTCATGCAGGGAAAAGGGGGAGTCGAACCCGACAAAGAGCTCCTGGGCGGCGGGGTGACCACCGTCTATATCGCCCCCGGAGACCGGCAGGTGATCGGAGGGCAGGGTGCGGTGGTCAAGACTTCTGGCCGGGATTTCGACAGCCTTATCCTCCGCGAGCCGGCGGCCATCGACATGGCCATCGGCGACCCTCCCAAGGCCGCGTTCGGGGAGGCGCAGAAATCTCCGGTGACCAGGATGAGCATCGCCGCCCTTATCCGCAAAAGTCTGATTGACGCCCAGGAATACGACCGCGCTCAAAAGGCCTATGATTCAAAGGCGGAAGAGGAGAAGAAGAAAACGCCGAGGCCGCCCCGAGACCTGAATATGGAAGCCCTGGTGAAGCTTCTGCACAGAGAAATACCGGCTCGCGTCGAAGCCGACCTCGTCGACGACCTCCNNCCTCCGGACGGCCATCCGGATCGCCGAGGAGTTCCAGATCGACCTCATCATCGACTCCGGGCTTACCGCTTATCTTGTCAAAGACCTACTGGCCGCTAAGAAAATCCCCGTCGTCCTCGGACCGACCTCCCACCCCTTTGTGAGCGGCGGGGAAGTCAGCTCCACCCCGGAGCTCCTCCGGGTGATGGACGAGCACAACGCCGCCATCCTGTCCAAGGCGGGCGTCAAGGTTGCCATCGCCAGCTATGGGTTCGGGTTTGGGGGGTTCGGTGACGCCGTCCAGGGCAAATGGCTCCTGCTCGAGGCGGGCCTGGCCACGGGCTTCGACCTTCCCGATGAAGAGGCTCTCAAGGCAGTCACCATCAATGCCGCCCAGATACTCGGAGTCGCCGACAGGGTGGGAAGCCTGGAACCGGGAAAAGACGCGGACGTAATTATCCTGGACGGGTATCCCTTGAACGTCAAAACCTGGGTGGAAAAGGTCTTTATCAACGGTCAGGCTGTCTATTCAAAGAAATAATCTTAGGAGCCTTGACGGGAATCAGATCTTGCTGCGTCCGGAGAAAACAGTGTCCAGCCAGGCGCGAGAAAACTTGACCTTCTGGGCCGCGCTCTCGCCGTATTTCTTGTACTTGCTGCCGCGGGAGACGAGCGTCTCGTGGACGATTCGGCCTTGGAGCTCCTTCTTAATCTCCCGCGGGACCTTCGCGGTGTCGAAGAAGCTGCAGGAAAAAAGGTCGAAGCAGGCCTTCCGGCTCTCCTTGAACACGTGCAGGGCGATGTGGCTCTCAGCGATCATGGTCATGCCGGAAACGACTTCCTGTCTGGCAAACCGGTTCTTGACTACGTAGGGCCGGATGATGGGAGTCATGCCGACCTTCGA
>DQHV01000150.1:0-2030 GCA_003524335.1 Candidatus Aminicenantota bacterium
TGATGAGGATGAGCCCCTTGTCGCCACCGTCGAGCTTGGAGACGCCGACCACCGTTTTGTCGCCCGACTTCATGGTGAAGTTGCTGGTGAGAAGGGTCATCGAGCTATAGGGGCTTTGCGTTTGCGTGGCTCCGGGCGCATAGGCTACGGGGAAAATCTTGGACAAGCGGGCTTCGACCTGGATAACGTCTTCTTTATCCTCTTTGATGTACTTCGGCTTCAAGTCAAGCCTGAGTTCAGCTTCCCGCCCCATTGTCACTTCGGAATACTCCCGGTCGAGGGCCCGGATGAAAGAGCTGTCCAGCGGATAGAAGAATTTGAAGTTCAGGAGGCTTCGCAGCTCCCTGATCAGGGGATCATCCTTGCCGAGCTCATCCGGCCTTCCGGGATCGCCTTCAGTTGATGCCAGGATGAGCTGGATGGTGAACTGGATATCGGCAGGCTTGACGTCGAGCTCGCGGATGACCGCCAGGATCTTTTCTACGTTCTCGGGAATATCGCTAATCGTCAAGAGGCCCGATTTCTCGGTGGGGGATATCCGGCCATAGGGGCTGAGAAATGTGCTCAGGACCAAGCGAATCTCTTCCCTGTCAATATACTTGAGCTTGATGATCTCCTGCCGCATCTTCGGCTTGTTCTCCTGGCCTAATCCGGCTCCGAGAAGGACGAAAGAGAGAACCAGGACGGCTGCGATTGAGAATGCTTTTTTCATCATTTTTTCTCCTCCCATTCGAAATTTTTATTAAGTGTCCAGTGCACCTTGAGACCGGTCTCTTGAGACACAAGGGTCATGGACATCAAGTCCTGGGTAGTTTTTTCAGGAGCGGGACCGGCGGCGAGGACCGCCCGATCGAGCTCCCCTTGTTCCCTTGGGACCCTGAAAGGAATGTCTTGGGGATAACTTACAGAGGCCGCTTCATCTATCGTAAGAGAGCGGGATGGCTGGGCCGGAGTGTGGCTTATGATCTCAGAAAGCAGTGGAGAGGCGGGCGGTGAAAGAATGCTTCTCAGGATGAGGGCGGCGACCCCCAGGACCAGGACTATGGCAAAGCCGTAGGCCCAGGCTTTTCTTGGAATCGCGCCGAGACGCGAAACCTGGTGATGCTCAGGCCTTTCCGATTTCACCCGGGCCATCAAGCCGTTCCATTCCGCCACCGGCCAGTCGATTACCTCCCCGTTGGCGAAAGCCCGGATACCATCCAGGGCGGTTTTTATCTCTTCGACCTCTGTTCGGCAGTCCGCGCATCTTTCCAGATGCATTTCCAGGCGCCGGGCTTTTCTGGCCGGAAGATCGGCGCCGGCATAGAGAGGAATCCATTTCCGGATACGGGAGCAGCTCATCTCTGTGCCTCCATCAGCCCGGGGAATCGATCCTTGACGAGTCTCCTGATCTTGACCCTGGCTCTGGAAAGATGAACTCGGACTGAGATCGGCGATGTCCGCAACACCTCGGCCGTTTCCTTGACGCTTCGGCCTTCGATATCCCGGAGGAGAAAGACCTCCCTTTCCCTGGGGCTAAGCCCGTCCAGACAGGTGAGGAGTTTCTCGCGGGCCTCCTTTCCGGCCAACCTCTCCTCCGGGTCCTCATGGGTATTCCAGGCCGCCAACTCCCGGAGAGTCCCCTCGTCTGCCGCTCTTTCACCGAGACTTCGCCAGACGTTCATCTCGATCTGGAGGAGCCAATTCTTGAAACTCCGCCTCCTGTCGAACGAGCCGAGATAGCGAAAGGCCCTCAAAAGGGTTTCCTGGGAGATCTCCTTGGCCTCCTCGATGTTCCGGCTGAGCCGGTAGGCCAAGGTCAGCAGGAGCTTCCGGTAGGGCGTTACCAGGGGTTCGAAGGCTTCTGTCTGGCCGCCGAGGACGAGTTCGACCAAGCGGGACTCCTTTTCATCCATTGCACAGCAGAGTATATCGGGATACGGGGAAAAATGTTAATAAAGAGTCTCGGGGGGAGCTCGGGGGAGTCCCTCAGAAAGACGCGGATTTTTCCCTGCGAGAAAAATCTGCTCCCTGTCCTCGCTGCGCTCTCC
>DQHV01000150.1:2078-6256 GCA_003524335.1 Candidatus Aminicenantota bacterium
AGGGGTTGTCGTCACGGCGGGCAACGTACTGCAGGTTGAGCTCGAACGGCTTGGCCCTGATCGTTGCGTCGGCCGCCAGCATCCACAGGGAGTTGCCGATGCCGTCCTTTCCCTCTTTCCCCAGATAGGAGAACCCGCCGACCCGAAAATAATCGCCGAGGTCCTGGGAAACCCGGAAGACGAAGTTCTTGTACTTATCATCATCAAAGTTACGAAAGACGTTGGCCTCTCCGATCCCGCTGCCATTGAGCACCTCCAAGGTGAAGTCCGTTCCCGTGGGGAAGCCATAGGTGAACATGACGCCGCGGTCGTAGGTCAGGTTGATGTTGGACTCTCCCGGTTTGGCCCGGTAGATTTGATAATCCTCGAAGGTCAGGCGCAGCTCCCTCTTAAAGAGCGGATCGGAGACCTGGAACTGGCCTATATAGAAATCGAGGTCGGAGCCGAATAGGTCGTTGAACATGATGAAGGCGTCCTCGATGCCGGCGACCTCGCCGCGCTCGGAGAAGAAGAAATAAAAGTAATAGGCGATGTTTTTAGTGATTTCGCCTCCCGACAGGAATTTCAGGAGATAAGGGGAGGTGAAGTCCCACTGCTTGGTTTCGGCATTGTTGTATGTAAAGAAGCCTTCCATCCGCAGGGCGACCGGGATCTCGCGGAGCAGCGAGAGGAAGCTGTCGCCGGTATCCACGTAATAACGGGGGGCATCCTTATCCTTAATGACAAAACCGTTAGCGGCGAACTCTTCCCCGTAGGCTTTGAGCTTGGGAAAGGGCGTATGGCAGGTTTTACAGGTCATCTGGTACTTACGGGCAAAGGCCGGGATGGCCTGGAGGTCGACCGCCGCGGCCTGGATGAGGATAAAGCTTCCGATCAGGAGAAGGATTGCTTTTTTCATTTTCACCTTACTGCAGCACGGTGATGGCAGTGGAATGATCATTGACCTGGATGATCTCGGCTTCCTCGGCCGGAACGCCCAGGAAATCGGCCACGGGTTTGATCAACTTCTGGTAATTCAGGACGGCCGTGACCTTGAGCGGTCCGGGAGCGATGTCAAACGGAAGCGTGAAGGTGCAGGTTTCGAGCTTGGTCTCACGAGGGCCGATCCGGTAATCCACGCCGAAAGACTTAGTATTCCACTGCTGGATCGTCATCCGGCCCTGGGGGTCGAAGTAGGCCATCCGGAAGATGCGGTCCCCGATGGGGACGCCGTCGCGCTGGACTCCCGGGAAATTGGGATCGCCGAGGGCGATGCCCATATCCTGGTAGGCCAACGCATCCGCACCGATGGTGTATTCTTCTCCGGGGAACCCCTTCTTATCCACGGGGAGATGATAGGTTTTCCCCTTGGCGTCCACCGCCTCGACTTGCATCCAGACGATCCGGTCCTCAACCGAGCCGGTCGGAAACTTATGGCCGGTCTTCTGGTTGAACAGGGCTATGGTGAACTTGATCTTCTCTCCGGGTTCGGCCTCACGGATGTCGGGGTGGATCCGGAGCTCGATCGTGCCCCTGACTTTCCCTGGATCATGGGCGCCGTGGAAGAGATGCTGACGGGCGTCCGGATAGATATTGCCCATGGCGGCCGTCTTCCCTTCAGCATAGGTCATATGGCAGTCGTGGCACTTAACGCCCTGCGCGGCATAAGGCCCTTCCTTCCATTCGAGATGAGTGGATTTAACCCAGGCGCCGTAGGGGCTTTTCTCGTTGTGGCAGGTTCCGCAGAACTCGGCTTTGCCCAGGAATTCCGATTTTACGAGATCATGTTCCGGTGAGTTCTTGCCCACGCGGGGTCCGTACTTGGTCTTCCCCGGCTCGGAAATCCAGTTGAAGTTATACGGCGTATCGCCGGCAAAACCCGTGATCGTGTGGCAGACCTCGCAGGAGACGGACTCGTTGGCCCGGCTGTTGGCCGAAGGCAGGGGAGGCGGGACATCGCCGGCCAGGAAGGCGATCGGCGCGTGGCAGCCGTTGCAGCCGGCCTTGACGCCGGCCACCATCTGGTCTTTCTCGGCGTGGGGGACCGCTAGTTTGAAATACTCGATCTCGTCCCAATGGTGGGTATAGGCCTGGGACATCATGGCCTGTTTCCATTGCTGGTAGATATCGGTGTGGCAGGATGTGCCGCAAAACTGGGGAGTTTGGAAGTCGTCGTACTTTCTTGTGCCCAAGGCGGCGTCTCCGGCCTTGCCCGGTTGCTGGGAATTCATCCCGAGAAGCAGGATGGAGATAAAGATAAACCCGAAAGCGGGGATAGCTATTTTTTTCATAGGTACTCCTTTCAATGGAGATAGAGCCCGCTAAACGGCAAAGGGGCGATTCCGGCCGATGAACCGTCCCTCCTTTGGATGATGATTATATCGTTTTCGGGGATAACCCGCAACCCAAGGACGGCAGGGATGGAGGATTTGTTTTGAAAAAGACGAAAAATTCATCTAGACTAAAACGGGGAAACAAAGAGCGCTTCCCATGAGGATTGAGGAGGGATTGTGAACGCCCATCGCCTCACGGCCTTCAACATTGGCGCCCTTATTATCGCTTCAGCGGCCCTATCCGCTCTGTCTGCCGATCGCCTGAAAGACATCTCCATCTGGCGCGAGTTCGTCGCGGCACTGAAGAAAGGAGAGATCACGCCGGACAGGCTGCGTCCGTATTATGAAAACCTCCGGTTCCCGTTGCTGGGATACCTCAAGGAGATTAGGGAGAGGGCCGACTGGGCGGAATGGGAGGCCGAGCCGGAGGTCCATCGGGTCGGCGACCGGGTCCATTTCTTGATCTCCCTCTCTTTCGAAGGTCCCCGAATCACCTATGTCTTTTCCTTTTTAAGCGAACCGGACATTTGGTATTTTCAGCACCTGGAAGCCATCAACATCCGCCTTGATAAGACTGGGCCTCTTCCAACATCCTCTTTTCCGGATGTCACGGAGGAAACCAAGGCTCACATCCGGGAGGAAACCCATTGGTCAAGAGAGGTCCGGGTTTTCAACCTCCTGGCCAAGGACAAAGGAAAGGATTTTGCGATGAAACAATCCCAATACGGGCCGTGTGGTCTTTATTGCGGCGCCTGCGGGGCGCAGGACTGCGATGGCTGCCGCAGCAGCCGCACGGACGACTACGTCAAGGGATGCCGGTTCAGGAAGTGCGCCGCAGATAAACATGTCGATTTTTGCTGCTCTTGCGGTGACTACCCGTGTCCGCCGCTTCCTGAATTCATGAACGATCAATGGCCGCACCATTGGACCATGAAACCCAACCTGGAATACATCAAAGAAAACGGTCTCGAGAACTGGCTGGAAGCCCAGAAGGAAGAATGGATGTGCCGGAGCTGTGAAACGGAAATAAAATGGTACCAGAAAGTCTGCCCGTGCGGCCGGGATTTAGGAGGATGGGATCTGCCGCGCCGGTCCAGGCGCTGAAAAAGGGAACGCTTTTCGCGAATAAGTACAGGATCAGCGGTGAGCTCGGCCGGGGCGGCATGGGGGTGGTGTTCAAGGCCGAAGACACGAAGCTCAAGCGTTCGGTCGCTTTGAAGTTGCTGCCGTTTGAACTCTCGCATTCTCCGGCTGGTTCGAGACAACTCTCGGGCAGATCTACCTCAGAAAGGGCGATCGCGAAAAGGCGGAGCGAATCCTTGCTGAGATGATCGAAAACANNAATTGGGGAAACTCGACCTGGCCTTCGAATTCCTCTCTCCCTCGATATGGGCCGACCCGAGGTTCAAAGACGTTCTGGCAAAGATGAAGCTGGATGTCTGACCCTCTGGGACTTCGTCTTCTTCAACAACTCGGGTGACTTCTCCGCCGGAAGCGGCCCTTATGACCCGGCCATCCGGCCTGGCTTTTTTGTCTCGAGTCTTTTACAATGAGCATCCTGGAGAGGAGATTGCTCACTTCAATCGGCCGCAAGATTAGAAACCGGTTTCTGCGCTGGGCAGGGCTTTCCGGACTGGATGCTCTCCCCGACGAGCGATTCTTGGAAGAAGTCTATTCCCGACTCCTCGGCCGCAGCGTTGACGAAACCGGCAAGTCCTTCTATCTGGGCTCTCTGCGGCAAGGGAAACCCCGCCTGGACGTGGTGATGAACATAATCCAATCGGAGGAATTCACCAACCGGGTCATCCGTGAGAACATGCCCGTCATCTCCATCCGCCTGGAGAGGCCGGATCGCTATCGGTCCGT
>DQHV01000150.1:6264-6593 GCA_003524335.1 Candidatus Aminicenantota bacterium
CCCTCCCTGGTCCTCGACTTCGGCTGCGCTAACGGCCCGGTGATGAAATCCCTCCTCGACCTGGGCATCCCCAGCCAAGGGGTGGATATCAGCCGCCTGGCCCTGGCCAAGGCCTTCCCCGAGGTCAGAGAGGCGATTCATCTAGGCGACCTTCTGAGTCTGGAACTTCAGCCGCGGTTCGATTTTGTCCTCGGCCTGGACATCTTTGAACACCTCAACCCCAATAAGCTTCCCGCCTATCTCTCCCGGCTGAGCGGTCTTCTGGAGAACGGCGGGTTCCTCTACGGCAACATCCCGGCCATCGGCCGGGACGAGGTCTTCGGCGAGAT
>DQHV01000161.1 GCA_003524335.1 Candidatus Aminicenantota bacterium
CCCATCTGCCGCTCCCAGATCGATATCCGGTTCAAGTGCGACGACCGGACGCTG
This sequence comes from Candidatus Aminicenantota bacterium, assembly GCA_003524335.1. Taxonomy (GTDB): domain Bacteria; phylum Acidobacteriota; class Aminicenantia; order Aminicenantales; family UBA8522; genus UBA8522. The sequence goes on from DQHV01000161.1 coordinate 55, forward strand.
GCCAAGCGGATGCCCGGCTTCCACTGGATGACCGCCTACGGGGACTTCACACGGGAGCTTCCCTACGCCTTGAAGCGCGTCGGCATCGAGTGGGACTTCCTCGGCTGAACCCCAGGGACTGTAAAGGACGGTGTCAGACCTACCTCTTGCCCAAAACGGGTAAGGTGGGTGTTAATCCAACGAGCCTTAAAAAGAGGGCGATTACTTAATTTTGATTGGCGTCCGGACCTCTGATGCGAGCCCAGAATCCTTATCGATCGCCGATACGACGAGGTCGTAGCTCCCCGGTGGCACGCCAGCCAATGAGAATTCAATAAAGAGAGATTCGGTCTTCCCGAACTTCGGCTTGCTTAATGACGTAAGCGCCACAAGGGTCGTCCTCCCTGATGAGGCCTCGACAAGCTTGGCCGCGAATTCGACGCGCAGGGCTCGGATCCCACCGATGATGAACGGGACCACAACCGCTATGTTCGGCGACCCCGCCGGGATCTCTCCCCCGATGACCGGGCTGAAGCGAGCCCGGTCAAAGTCATAGGTGCCGCGGCGGCTTCCTTTCCCTTCGGCCTCGGCCGCTCCCTCCAGGCTCTCAAGGTAAATCGAGGGACCGCCGGGGCGAAGCAGTAGGGGCGAAAACACTTGCCCGCCTTCCGGCGGCGGCACCGTGAGATCTATCTTACCGGAGGCCACGGCGGCCAAGCCGCTCTCGAGATCCCTGACGACGACACGGCAATCATATCGGCCTGGCTTTAGCACGCACCTCGTGAGGGTGATGACGTCGGCAGGCTCATTCCCCGACAGCTCAGTCTCTACTCTCCGGAGGGCGGCTAGATCCTGCCGGCCGTCAAAGATCAATGTCACTACCTCGATCCTGCGGCCGAGAAACCTCCCAATTGCGTCCGGGGTCAGCCGGGCCAGGACATCGAGGCGAGTTGTGCCCTCTGCGGAATGGGTCAGAGGGAGAAGGGGGATAGCGATAGGCGTTTCAGAGGGAGTCCTCCCGACTATGGCCAGCTCGATCAGATGGAGGCTTTTCTCCATATCGGTGAAGTCACGAAAGGGCTTCGGGCCGTAATAACCCGACTGCGCCCGGACCTCGCAACCCTTGCGCAGCACTTTGACCTTGAGATCGTGGAACCTCCCGTCGTGCGCTCCGCTGATCCGATAGCCGAGAACATAATAGTTCCCCGTGAGGATATTGACCTTGTCCAGGTTCTTCTTGAATTCGTTGATGTTCGAGAAATACTCGCCGCCGGTCCGCTTTGACAGGCGGCCGATGCTGTAGCCACCCGTCAGCCTGTCGTCTTTGTAGAAGCCGACCGGCGGATTGATCACGCCTCGCTCGGAGAAGATATTGCGGTTTCCGCCCCCGAAGGTCTCCTCTTCATAGGCAAAGAGCGACTCAGCCGCCGTGGGCAGGGCGGCTTCCCGAGTGTCGAACGAGAAGACCCTGCACCCTGACGCGGCCAGCTCGTTGTACATTAGCTCGCTGGCGGTCCGGAGAGCGGGATCGCCGAAGTCATACCCTCTAAGTGAGCCTCTACTCCCGCGGATTTGGGATGACGATTGAGCATAGCCAAAATAGCCGTGGATCATGGATCCGGGTACTCCGGTCGAGAAAAAGATGAAATACTTGTGGCCGGGGACATTCCGAAGAGCCTTGGCTAAGTCTGTAAGCCGTTTGAGAATCGATAGGGCCTGATGCTTCGCGGCTTGCCTNNGTCCCGGCCCGGGTGTGCCCGACTCGTTCATCCGGCGCCAGTACTCTTCCTCGATGTCATCCGCCCGACCGGATGACAGGGCCGCACCGACATCGAGCGCCGCGACGGTCGCCCGAACCTTTTGATGGTTCGCCGAAATATATTCGTGGATGACCAGCCCTTTCAACATCGACAGCGACAGGACGCCCACTTCAGCGTTTGCGTCGATTTGTGTGTCGAGGAAGTGGAGGGCCGCTTCCTTAGCCTTGCCGATTCCGCGGAGATTGTTGTAGGCAAAATCGAAAAAGAGAAAGAACTTGTTCGGCAGGCGCGGAGCTTGGACGGGTGCCGCAGACGGAGCGGGGCTTGGAGGTTCGGTCCCGCGAGGGCCCGGCCCGCTTACGGGAGGGAGCATGTGCGATTCGAACTCGGTGAGATCGACGGGCCGGCCGTTATCAGTNNGTGACGACAAAATCTTCCTTCCGGAGGTCCGTGATAGGGGTTCCTTTTCGATCCGTAACGATGACCTGGAAGAGCTTAATAGCTACAATAACTTCGTGGTGCAGGGGTTTTTGGACGATTTGAGTACCTTGAGGAACTGCATCAAGCATCATCATTAATAGGGGGGCTAAAATTAATGTGGCTCTTGTAGAGCATGCTTTACGGCTGCACTTCATCATCTCTCCGGTCCATCTCACCCAATATTTTTCAATGCAGTTCCCTCTCTGCTGGTTGCTTAGTGGATATCTCGTTTTTAATCGTTACTTCTACCTGCGAGAAAGGAACCTGCAATCGCTCCCTGAGGCTGAAATCTACCCCCGAAAAAAACGCCCATGTAACCTTCGAGATCACGTCGTTTCTTAGGGATGTCTTGGTTCACAGCCTCCTGGACCGCAACATGAGTACACTTCTAGATACCAACAACCGGGGGGCTCACAGCCCCACGGATACCATTTCCAACAACTAAAACAACATTCCCCCAATTCCTCAATATAAGGATCCCAAAAAGGATCTTCTGGGTTCTCGGCGCACCCGCAATGGTTTCCGTTGCATATGTCCGATGGGCACCATCTACTTATACTGGCAAAAACGTGCAGGCCAAGGACTGCGACTAAGCAAAGAACCAAGAAGCAAAGACCCAACCACCTTTTCATCTTTTGCCTCCTTTGATGAAATGGATCTTTCCGAATATACGTCGATCCTGGCTTCTGGAAATACCTGTAACAGGTAGAACACTTTATTTCCGGCATCGTTTTCCGTTACTAAAAAATCACCAACGACATATTGACCAGCATGGTTGATCTGGTAGATCGCTCTTTGTTGACCTTCGCCGTCATATTCAAGAATTATTGGGTACTTGCCTTGGCACAACAAAAAAACGCGATCCTTATATATGCTGGTCGCTTCAACATTTAGAACATACCTTCTTTGCAGTTTCGCTTTAGTACTTCGATTTCTATCCAGGTTTATCTGTCCAATCTTCGTCATAGCAATATTGTTGAGATCATATTCAGCTAATAAATAGCCGGCCTTTGAATATTTTCTAATAATGGGCAAATACCGGTATATGGCAAAGAGCTCATCATTGGTGTTCAATTCGAGGTATACATGATTCAGGGTAGTTGTGTCCTTAGGGAAGACTATCGGCTTTCCAAAGGCCCGAATAATCTCTCCTTCTTGATTCATCACGGCTACTTGTCGCGATTCTGCTCCATAGACTAGAGGGGCGATATATATGTGATTATCGTCATCGCATGTCATCGAATATTGCGTTAAGTATTTCCTAATGAATTTTTTATAGACACCGCTAGCATCCATCATCTGAATACGGTAGTTGTCGATTTCGCTCACGAATATTCGGGTCCTCGACATAATGAGATCATTGGGACGTGAGAATTCTCCAGGGCCAGCACCCTTGTTGCCAATTTGTCCGATATATTCCCCAGTCGAGGCGAACCTGTAAAGGCAATTGCTGCCCAAGTCCAAAACATAAACATGGCCGGTCTCGTCCCTCGCTAACTTTACAGGC
>DQHV01000011.1:0-223 GCA_003524335.1 Candidatus Aminicenantota bacterium
TCTACCAGAGCCGGCGCTTTCCCCTTTACCGCCAGAAGGCTGAGGAGCTTGTGGAGGGAGGCAAGGCCTATAGAGAAGGGGAGGCCGTCCTTTTCCGGGTGGAGAAGGGGCGGACCATCGAATACGACGATTTCATCCACGGCCGGATTTCGGTCCGGACGGACGATATCAAAGACCAGGTCCTGCTCAAGTCGGACGGCTCGCCGTCCTACAACTTCGCCTT
>DQHV01000011.1:303-3562 GCA_003524335.1 Candidatus Aminicenantota bacterium
GTCCAGGCCAAGTTCGACCTCCAGAAACTGCGCTGGCTGAACGCCGCCCACATCATGAAGCGGAGCGCGGCCGATCTCCTGCCGCTCATCAAGAGCCAGCTCGTTGCGGGCAGCGTGCCGCTCTCGGGGGTTAGCGACGAGTTCCTGCTCCGTCTCATCGACCTCTACAAAATCCGGCTGAAGACGCTCCGGGACTTTGTGGAGATGACCGACTGTTTCTTCCGGGACGATTTCGCCGTCGACGGGGAGGGGAAGAAGAAATATCTCGATAAGCCCGAGAACATTGAAAACATCCGGCTCCTGGCCGACCGGCTGGAAGCGCTGGTTTCCTTTTCTCCCGCCGAGCTCGAAGCGGCCTGCCGGCAGCTGGCTGATGAGCGGGGGCTCAAAGCCGCCGGGCTGATCCACCCCGCCCGCCTGGCCATCAGCGGAAAAACGAGCGGGGCCGGCCTGTTCGAGATGATGGAACTTCTGGGAAAGGAAAAAGTCCTGAGACGTTTGCGAGGCGTCGCCCCATGAGCCAGACCGAGCCAAAGAGACACTTCATCAGCGCCATCATCGATGAGGACATCCGGAACAACAAAAACGAGGGACGAGTGAAAACCCGCTTCCCGCCCGAGCCGAACGGCTATCTCCACATCGGCCATGCCAAATCCATCTGCCTGAACTTCGGCCTTGCCGCCCAGTACCACGGCCTCTGCAACCTGCGCTTCGACGACACCAACCCGGAGACCGAAGAGGCCGTCTATGTCGAATCGATCAAGGAGGATGTCCGCTGGCTGGGATTTGATTGGGAGGACCGGGAATTCTACGCTTCGGATTATTTCGATAGGCTCTATCTGTTTGCTGTCGACTTAATCAAGAAGGGAAAGGCCTATGTCTGCGACCTGAACGCCGATGAGGTGAGTGAGCAGCGCGGCACGCTGACCCAGCCGGGCAGGGAGAGTCCACACAGGAACCGTTCGGTCGAGGAGAGCCTGGACCTCTTCCTCCGGATGCGGGCGGGGGAGTTTCCCGACGGTTCCAAGACACTGCGCGCCCGGATCGACATGTCCCATCCCAACCTGCTCATGCGCGACCCGGTCCTCTACCGCATCCGCCGGGCCCATCACTACCGCACCGCGGACGAGTGGCTGATCTATCCGACCTATGACTGGGCCCACGGCCAGTCCGATTCGCTAGAAGGGATTACTCATTCCATCTGCACGCTCGAGTTCGAGGTCCACCGGCCGCTCTACGACTGGATGCTGGATCACCTCGGCATCCACCACCCCCGGCAGATCGAGTTCGCCCGCTTGAGCGTCAGCCATACCGTCCTGAGCAAGCGCAAGCTCCTGGAGCTTGTCAAGGAAGGCCGGGTCAGCGGCTGGGATGACCCCCGGATGCCGACGATCACCGGACTGCGCCGGCGCGGGTACACACCGGCGTCTATCCGCACCTTCTGCGACTTGATCGGTGTCGCCAAGGTCAACAGCATCGTGGACATGGCGCTTCTCGAGGACTGCGTCCGCGAGGACCTGAACAGGTATGTCCCCCGTGTTATGGGCGTTTTGCGGCCGCTCCGGGTCGTGATCGTCAACTACCCGGAGGACAAGATTGAGGAACTGGAGGCCGTCAACAATCCCGAGAACGCGGGCATGGGAACAAGAAACGTCCCCTTCTCGCGCGTCCTGTACATCGAGCGCGAGGACTTCATGGAAGACCCGCCCAAGAAATTCTTCCGGCTGGCGCCCGGGCGGGAGGTACGGCTGCGCTATGCCTACTTCATCAAGTGCGTCGAGGTCATCAAGGACCCCCGGAGCGGAGAGATCACCGAGCTCCGCTGCACCTACGACCCGGCCACACGCGGCGGCGATTCCCCGGACGGCCGCAAGGTGAAGGCGACGCTCCACTGGGTGTCGGCCGCGCATGCCGTCCCCGCCGAGGTCCGCTTGTATGATACGCTTTTCACCAAACGCGACGCCGGCGAGGTCGAAGAAGGATCCGACTGGAAGGCCAACTTGAACCCCAAATCGCTCGAGGCCCTAACGGAGTGTCGGGTCGAGCCCAGCCTCAGGGACGCTCCTCCGGGAAGCCGCTGGCAGTTCGAGCGACTGGGATATTTCTGCGTCGATACGAAGGACTCGAAGCCCGGACACCCGGTCTTCAACCGCACGGTGACTCTCCACGACCCCTGGGCCAATATCCGAAAGGCCGGCCGGGAGAACGAATAGAAGGGAGCTTGACTATGAAATCCGCCATCATCCATATCCATGCCCGGGAGATCCTGGACTCGCGAGGAAATCCCACGGTCGAAGTGGACGTCCGCCTGCAAGGCGGTGCCTTCGGCCGGGCGGCCGTTCCGTCTGGGGCCTCAACCGGCACGCATGAAGCCCTCGAGCTCCGCGATGGAGATAAGAAGCGCTTTGGTGGAAAAGGGGTCCTCCAGGCGGTCGAAAACGTCAACGGCCCTCTGGCCAAGCATCTGGCCGGGATGGACGCGCTTGACCAGGCGGCTATCGACCGGGCGATGATCGAGCTCGACGGGACGGATAATAAAGACAGGTACGGGGCCAATGCCATCCTGGGCATCAGCCTGGCCGTTGCCCGGGCAGCCGCTCAGAGCGTGGAAATGCCGCTCTACCGGTACCTCGGCGGCGTGGCTTCAGCGACGCTTCCGGTCCCGATGTTCAATATCCTCAACGGCGGCGCCCATGCCAACTGGCAGGCGACTGATTTCCAGGAATTCATGATCGCGCCGGTGGGGGCGCCCGATTTTAAAAACGCCCTCCGCTGGGGCGCCGAGGTCTACCAGGCGCTGAAGGGCGTGCTCAAGTCCAAAGGATATGCCACCGGGATAGGCGATGAGGGCGGTTTTTCTCCCGCCCTGAAGACCAACGCCGAGGCGGTCGAGCTGATCCTCAAAGCGATAGAAAAGGCCGGCTATAAGGCCGGAGTTGACATCGCCGTCGTCCTCGATGTCGCCTCGAGCAGCCTGTTCGAGGACGGGCGCTATTTCCTCCGGACCGAGGACCGGAAGATCGGAGCCGAGGAGATGGTCGCTCTCTACACCGATTGGGTCAGAAAATACCCCATCCTCGTCATCGAAGACGGGCTGGCCGAGGACGACTGGACTGGCTGGAAGCTCCTCAACAAAACCCTGGGCGGGAAGATCCAGCTGGTCGGCGATGACCTTTTCGTCACCAACATCAAGCGGATCAGCCGGGGGATCGAGGAGGGTGTCGCCAACGCGGTGCTGATCAAGCTCAACCAGATCGGC
>DQHV01000026.1:0-9679 GCA_003524335.1 Candidatus Aminicenantota bacterium
CAGATCTTCGGCGGCTACGGCTACTCCCGCGAATACCCGGTGGAGAAGCTGATGCGGGACGCCAAGCTCCTCCAGATCTACGAAGGGACAAACGAGATCCAGAGGCTGGTTATCTCGCGCGAAGTGATCGGGCCTATTAAATAAGGAACAGCGGAGTTCAGCGCCCGCCGACCTTCGGCCCCAGGATTTCCCAGAGGTCTTTCTCGACCGACTTCCGGGGGGTTTCGATAATTCGCCCGACTTCCGCATCCCGGAAAAAGACGATGAAAGTCGGGAGCCGCTCGATGTTCTTCCCCTCAATGTAGGGCCCCCGGGCCGCCCGGTCGCGCGGCACCCCGGTGTATATCGTCCGGATCATCGGGTTCCGGACCATGTCCATGATCTTCAAATAGGCGCTGACATGCTGGCGACAGTCGGGACACCAGGTCCCCAGGAAGATTTCAACCCGGACTTCTTCCGGGACGGCTTGGAGCCGGCTGATGATATCGAGCTGGGGGGAGTACCCGTCGACGAACGGCTTCCACTCCGGGATTTTCTGCAAGATCTCTTCGGGTGTGAGCGGACCCACCTCTTCGACTTGGGCGGGTGTCGGTTTGACAATCAAGAGGAGGATCAGGAGAAGAAAAAGATTCTTCTTCCCGGTCATGGGAATAGAAAGCGAAGGCGGAATCTCCCTACTGGGATTCCTCTTCGGTGAAGTACTCGGGGATGATACCGAGGACCTCGACTCCCGCTCCCTTGGCGATGTCGATCATTTCCATTATGCGGCTGTAGGGGAGCTTGGCATCTGCCCTGATGAAGATCGTCTTATCCTGACGGGCCGAGTAGATACGCCTGAGCTCGTCCTGGAGAACTTTGAGCTCGACCGCTTGCTGGTTGATCAGCACCGACAGGTCTTTTTTCATCGTCAAAACGATCAGGCCGGTCGGCATCCCTCCGCCCGTATCTGTCGAGGTCTCCGGCAGCTTGACGTCGATCCCTTTTTGGACGATCGGCGTAATGACCATAAAAATGATCAGGAGAACGAGCAGAACGTCGCACAGCGGTACGACATTGGGTTCGGCTTTCGTCGCCATATGGGCCTCCTACATATCCTCTACACTCGGGACGGCTATTTTATTCCAAACAATTCCTGTTTGTCAACGCATTTCCTCAGAGAGCCCGCATTTCCGCAATTAGTGGCGAGGTCCATTGCATTCGCCGGCGAGAGTTTGTATAGTGAAAGCCGAGAGGAGGAACGATGAGAGACTTGAAGGTTGAGGTTGTCGAGGTCAAGGAGCGCTGCGGGGCCAGGCATAAGGTCGGCGATACATTCTATATCCGGGGAGAAGGTACCATCGAGATCCCCGCCGGCAAACGCGCCTGCATTTTCGCCCTGAACAGCCTGTTCCCTTTCCTGACCACCAAGCAGCGGGAGGATGAACTCCCCGACGACGACTGGATCGCGGAAACGGAATTGCTGACCTGCCCGGATCCCAAGGGAGTACTCTTCAAGGTTGTCCCGCTGAAGTAGGAGAGGGAAGCCCGACGGGAGCGCTATTCCAGGGTTTCCAGCGCTTTTTTGTGCTTGTTTGTCTTGAAAACGAGCAGGGCGCGGCCCAGTCCGGCCGTCGTCCCGTAGCAGTAATCGATATCGACGATGGCGTTTCCCAGGAGGGCTCCGATTTCCGCTCCGGCGCCGATGCGATCGCCTATCTCGACCGTGATGACTTTGTTCGTCTTGACCTTGTAGCCGAGCGTCTTCAGCGATTTCTCCGCCTTTTTGTTATCGGCGGTGATCAGCAAGAAGTGCCCTTGGCCTTCATCCGAATAGGCACAGAGCGCCTTGAGATTGACTCCGGCGTTGGCCAATGTCCCCAGAATCCGGCCCAGGATGCCGGGCTCGTTCGGAGTAATCACATGAAGTTCAGTGGCTTCTTCGACTTTGTACACGGCGCGCTCTCCTTCCGCGAGGTATAATTATAGCAAAAACCGGGGCCGCGCAAAAGGGCCGGGGTTGAGTTTTTCGCTGGCCTCGCTATAATGGATGCCTCGCCCAGAGCAAAAAAAATGAATCCCGCGACAAAAAAAGATATCCGGGTGGCGCTCATCGATAACTCAATCGCTCCCTCCGTCTACAAGCCGGTCGAGCACTGGGCAAGGTTTCTCCAGGTCCCGTTCTCTTCTTTCCGGGCGTCCGACGGCCGACTTCCGGGGTTGAAGGAGGGTTTCACGCACATCATCTTAACAGGTTCCGAGGCCTCGATCGAGGAGCGGGACGGCTGGGTGGAAGCCGAAGTCGAATTCGTCAAGGAAGCCTTGAGCCGGGACCTCCCCATCCTCGGGAGCTGCTACGGCCATCAGCTCCTGGCCCTCGCCCTCCGCGGCCCTGCCCACGTGCGGAGGTGCTCCCGGCCGGAAATCGGCTGGTATCCGATTGACATCCGCCGGGCCAGCGGTCTCTTGGGGGAAAAGGGTGTAACTTATGCATTCTCGAGTCATTTCGACGAAGTCATCGACCTGGATGAGGATTTCCGGATTTTAGCCTCGACTCCGGACTGTCCGGTCCAGGCCTTCGAGCTCACGGGCCGGCGGGTCTGGGGTATCCAGTTCCACCCCGAGATCGACATCCCGGCCGCCCGGGAGTTTCTGCAGAATCTCATCGACCTCGGGCTCAAGACTTCCTCCCTGTTCGCGGAAGCCCTGGGTATGGAGCCACAGGACTCGGGACTCATCCGCAGGATCGTCCGCCATTTTCTGGGTGTGACCCCTGGTCGATTAACAGGCTGTTCCCCTTGACAAAAGGCTTTTTTTTGTATTAACTACTCCATGAAAACAAAGTGGGACATATCTATCCCTTTCTGTCATCATTTAAAAGGAGGCGTAGTATGAGAAATAAAAAAGTAATTGTCATCCTCGTTCTTCTGCTCGCTGTATTCGCTTTGAGCACTTATGCGGAGACAAAAAAGCTCAAGAGCATCGGACAATACACCCTGGTGAGGATCAGAGGAAAAGTCCCGACCCAGGAAGTCATGAAGACGCTCGTGGACCGCTACGCGGCGGACATCAAGTATGGCTTCGACATGGCCGGCGCCGGCGATCTTTACCTTCCCTTCATGGATCAGCTGAAGAGCGCCTCGTTCGAGGAGAAATCTCTCCCCGTCGGCGACAAGCTCTATTGGATGCTCTTCCGGTCGCACGGAAAAGTGAAAATCGTCCAGGATATCGAGTGGGCGGGTAAAGCGCCCCTGGACGTGTTCGCGTTCACTATCAAAAAGGATTATAAGGCTTATGAATTCGTTATGCCCCGGCCGTGCGGCAACATCTCGCTGCGCAGCATTACCGATCTCGAGCTGCCGCCTGCCGTCTGCAACCTGGCCGTCTCGCCGGCCAAGGTCAACCTCAAAGACCCGGTGACCGTAGATATGAGCGGCACCCAGCTGGCCAAGTCTATGGAAGTGGACGTCTTCGGGCCGGACGGAGCAAAGCTCGCCACTCATGCCTTCACTCCCGAATCCGCAAGGAAGCAGTCGAGCTTCGACAAGCCCGGGGTTTATACCTTCAAGGGAAGGGCTATCAACGCCCAAGGTAAGGTATCGTCCAATCTGTGTGAGGCGAAAGTCGTCGTCAACGCTCCCCCGACCTGCGCTCTCACGACTTCCTGCCTGCCCTGCAAGAATATGGTCGGAAGGCCCATCACCATCGATGCCTCCGGGTCCGCCGACCCCGACGGCCAGGTCGCCAAGGCCGATTTCGCCATCACCGACACGGCCGGGAATGCGGTCGACAAGTTCATGGACGGAGATGCGCCTTTTGTTTGGGAAAAAATCTTTGATGAACCGGGAACCTATGCCATCACGGTTGTCGTGACCGATGATTTTGGGGCGGTCTCCGAGCCCTGCCGCGTCGTGCTCGAGGTCACTCAGAAGCGGAGCTTCTTCTCCGTAGAGGGCGGACCGTTCTTCGCCCGCGGCAGCCACGGGCCCTACGTCTATGGTCAAGTGGATTGGCTGTATTGGATCACGCCGGACAAGGTGGACTTCACCCTCGCAGGGGGAGGGGCCATAGCGCTCAAGGGAGATCCCTGGAAATCGATGGTCCTGGCCGATGCCACCATCAACTACCATGCCGGTCCCGTTTACTTCGGCGGCGGCGTCGGGTTCACGACCTCGGTCAAAGAGGGGCGCGATGCCGATTTCGAGCTCGTTGGTCGACTCGGATTCGACCTCTTTAAAACTCCAGAAAACATGGGAGGACTGATCTTCCAGCTCAGGTGGCCGGTCGGTTCCGGGCGCTCCTTCGCCGACAACCACAAGTTCGGGCTCGGGTTCCGGTTCCTGTTCTGAGTCAAACGATAAAATCGCATCGTCAAAGGCCGAGGATTCATCCTTGGCCTTTTTTTTCGCGGTGATGGATGATGAGAATCGCTGTCATCGGCGCGGATGGGCAGCTGGGATCCGATCTCGTGAGGACCCTGGCCCGGGATGAGGTAATCCCGCTCTACTACCCCGAGTTCGACGTCACCCGGCCGGAGAGAGTGCGGAGCATCCTCCGGGGCTTGCGGCCCGATACCGTGATCAACACGGCCGCTTTCCACCGGGTGGACGAATGCGAGGATGATCCCGAGATGTCCTTCCGGGTAAACTCCATCGCCGTCCGGGACCTGGCCCGGCTGGCCGCCGATCTCGGTTTCGTCCTGGTCCATTTCAGTACGGACTATGTCTTCGACGGCAGGAAAAAGGCGCCCTACACCGAGGCCGACCCCCCGAACCCCCTGAACGTCTATGCCGTATCCAAACTGGCCGGAGAGTACTTCCTCCGCGCTCTGACTGAGAAGCACTTCCTCATCCGGAGCTGCGGGCTCTTCGGCGAGGCCAGCTCCCGGGAGAAGGGCTACAATTTTGTCGACAAGATGATCGCGCTCGCCGAGGAGGGGGAGCCACTCCGGGTGGTCGATGACCAATGGGTGAGTCCCACGTCGGCGGCGGAGCTGGCCGAACGGACCAGCGAGCTCCTCCGCACGGATCACTACGGATTGTATCACCTGACCTCCGAGGGGCAGTGCACTTGGTTCCAGTTCGCCCAGGAGATTTTTTCTCTCCTGGGCAGAAGGCCCCATCTGGAACCCGTTGATTCAAAGACGTTCGGCGCCAAGGCCCGGCGGCCTCTTTATTCGGTACTCGAGAACAAGCGGGCCAAGGAGACAGGGCTGAGGGATTTTTCCTCCTGGAATGATGCCCTGAGGGCCTATCTGGGGAAAAAGGGGCTTATTCGGCGCTAATCTTGTCGAGGACCGGGGCGGGAAGGGGGGAGACCTCGCCCCGGGCGTTGGTGGCAATATGGACCGTGTAGCCCGAAGCGACGAGGCTGCGGTCTTCCCTGGTCAGGATCTCGTAGTCGAAGACAACCTTTTTTGAGGTCGCGTCGCGGAGGGTCACCCGGATGATGAAGGCCTGGTCGTAGCGGAGGGGCTTCCGGTACTTGCAGAAGGCCTCGACGACTACGAGATAGAATCCCTGCGCTTCGATCTCCCTGTAGGGGATTCCCTTCCTCCGGCAGAATTCGGTACGGCCTATCTCAAACCACTCGAGGTAGCTCTTGTTATGGGCAACGCCCATCTGGTCCGTCTCGGAGTAGCGGACGCGTTCTTCGGTCTCGACGGGCGTGCCCATGGGAAGGGGTGCGGGAAGTTACCCGGTCAGCTTGCCGAGCTTGTTCAGTTCATCATTGTAGTACTTGCGGTAGAGGATCTCCCNNATCTTCTCTCGCGACAGACGGTTGCTCACAGGACGATACTCCTTTCCTTGGCCAGCTTGGTTTTGATCATCCGGAACATGGTTTGGTACTCGATATTTTCCTTGCGGATCTTCTCCATGTGCTTGCTCAATATTTCCCGCACCTCCTGGTCGAGCTGGTCCTCTTTCTGGAAATCGTCGGTGATCAAGCTGTTGATGCTCTCGACGATCCTGCCGCGGTCCTCGAGTATGACTTTGCCTTCCTTGACCAGGTTCTTGATAATGATGAAGGCCATGTGTTCGACTTGGTTCTTGTTCAGCCGCATAACCCACCTAAAATACAACAGGTTGAGCCAAAATTCAAGGACGGGTCGAAGAAACCCTCGGGCAAGCGATGGGATATCAGAGGATGAGGAATGGGAGAAAGGCCTTTTTCCCTTCGACGGGCCTTGCCAGGGCCAGGAATCGGCCTTCCAGGCTGAACAGACGCAGGACCGGGGAGCATTCGGAAGCTGGGGCGGATGGCGGTCCGGACGGGATAATCCTGAGGACGAGTTCGGCCGGGAAAGGGATCCCTTTCTGAAGCCGGCGGCATCCCGGCTCAGACAGGACAGCCTTGGGGGTATCCGGAAGCAGCAATTCCAGGGGCAGCAAGAATCCTTCCCGATTTCCCTCCCCGGCCAATTTCTCGATCTCCCCGAGGGAAAGGGCCTCTCTGAGGCCGTACCCTCCGACGGCCAGGCGCCGGAGGCCGGCGAGATGGGCCCCGCAGCCCAGGGCTTGACCGAGGTCATGGACCAGGGAGCGGACGTATGTCCCCGAGGCGCAATGGACATCGAATCCGACATGGGGAGGTGAATAGCCCTTCAAATCGAACGTATAGACAATGACCCGGCAGGCCCGGGGCCGGACCGCCTTTTTTGCGCGCGCCCACTTATAGAGCGGTTTCCCTTCGACTTTTTTGGCCGAATAGGGGGGAGGGACCTGGTCCAGAGGGCCGACGAATTTCTTCATGGCCTCGACAAGGATTCCCCGGTCGGGGAAACACGCGCTCTCCTCGGAGGTGGGCTTTCCCTGGGCGTCATAAGTGTCTGTCGAAAACCCCAGCCGCATCTCCCCGCTGTAGACCTTGTCATGCTGAGAATAGCAGGGGAAGAGGCGCGTGGCGCTGCCGACGGCCACCAGAAGCAATCCGGTGGCCAGGGGGTCGAGAGTCCCGAAATGCCCGACCCGCTGCTGGTCCAGAATCCTGCGGATGCGGTCGACGACATCATGGGACGTTGCGCCCGGCGGCTTGTCGACGAGGATCAGTCCGTCCATCGATCAGCCGGAGCAGAAGGGCCGCCTCTCCTCCGCGATGGGACGGTCCTCTTCCGGAGGAGAGATTCGATCTTCCGGGGAATGTCTCTGACAAGATCGTCGTACCGGCCGACGGCCGTAAACCCGGCGGCATGGATATGTCCGCCTCCGTTAAAGCACTCGGCGATGGCCGCGGCGTTGGCCTTCCCCTTGGAACGAATGCTGACGCGGAAGGTGTTTCTGGCCATTTCCTTGAAAAAAAGGACCACCTCGACGCCCTTGATCGAGCGAGCCAAGGTGGTGATGTCCTCGGTATCGATTTCCCTCAGATGGAGGGCCCGGAGGTGCCTGCTGAACATCGTGATGGTGGCGATGTTGCCCCTCGGGTTGATCTGAAGGGTTGACAGGACCTGCCCGAGGAGCTTGATCTTTTGAGGAGAGTTGGTGTTGAACAGGAACTCGGTCGTCTTGATCGGGTTGGCGCCGGTCCGGACGAGCTTGTGGCAGACCTCGAAGGCCCGGGCCGAGGTGTTGGAGAACTGGAAACAGCCGGTGTCCGAGACGATGGCGCAATAGAGATGATCGGCGATCTGCGGCGTGAGGGCGATCCCCATCCTCTCCGCCAGGAGGAAAGCCATCTCTCCCACTGCCGATGCGGTCGGATCGATCCAGTTGATGTCGGCATAGTTATCGTTGGAGTAGTGATGGTCGATGCTGATCTTGAAGTAGCGGTCGAGATGCTTCATCCCCGAGCGCTCGACATTGGCGCATTCGAGGAGGATGACCAGGTCGAACCCGCGGGGCGGGACTTGTCCGATAGTGATACGCTTGAGTTCCGGGATCTGGCTGAAGGGCAAAGGGATGGGGTCGTGGTTGATGATGCGGGCCTGCTTCCCCAGGAGTTCGATCAGGCCGGCCAGGGCCAGGCTCGTGCAGAGGGAGTCGCCGTCCGGCCTCAGATGGCTGGTGATGACGATGCGTTGGCTAGACAGGATTTTCTTGCGGATGAGGAGCACCGGGTCATTTCTCGTCATCTTTGAGGCGCTTAATCAGCTGGTCGATCCGGCTCTCATACTCGGGACTCGGATCGCGGTGAAAAACAAGGCTCGGATTATACCTCAACTTAACCTCTGAAGCAATAGACCTGCGGAGGTAACCCTTGCTCTTTTCCAGGCGTTCCCAGAGCGCCTGCTCCTCAATTTCGCCGAAGAGGCTCAGGTAGACGTGCGCGGTCTGGAGATCGGCGCTCATCTCCACCCGGGTCACCGTGATCAAGCCGGTGTCGCCCTGGAACTCCTCGAGGAAAATCCGGCTGAGCGTTTCCTGAACCAGATGAGCGACCCTTTTTGGTCTCCGGCCGCTGTCCATGCTCTCTCCTTCCGCACGGCTCTCAGAAATAGTGGAATTCGGAAAGGATGATCTCTCCCTCGAGGTTCTCCTCCACGTCGCGGCAGATCTTCTGGAGGACCTGATCGACAACCCCCTTCTGGCTGTTCAGAGTGACGATGCCGATTCTCGACCTCTGCCATTTATCCTGATAGTCGAGCTCCGCGAAGGCAGCGTTGAAGCGGCTGTGGACCCTGTCCCGGAGCGTGTTCAGCACTTTTCTTTTGTCCTTGAGCGATTGAGAGTAGGGCAGAAAGATTTCAAGGGCGAGAAGCCCGATGACCACGCGCGTACCTGCCGGCTAAACCACTTTGGCTTTTTCTATGACATAGGCGACGATGATATCGCCCTCCTGGATATCCTTGGTCTTATCGAGACCGATCCCGCACTCCAGGCCCTTGGCCACCTCCGTGGCGTTTTCCTTGATCCGCTTAAGGGAGGTGATCCGGCCTTCCTGGACGATCTGCTGTCCGCGCATCACCCGGACCAGAGAGTTACGGGTGATCTTCCCATCCAGCACATAGCTGCCGGCGATGGACCCGACCTTGGGAATCTGGAAGATTCGCCGGATCTCTGCCCGTCCCAGATAGACTTCTTTCTCCACGGGCTCGAGCATCCCGGCCAGCGCCTTCCCGATGTCCTCCGTCAGCCGGTAGATGATGTCGTAGCTTCGGATCTCGACGTTCGCTTTCTTGGCCATGTCCAGGATCTTCGGGCCCGGCTTGATGTTATAGCCGATGATGACGGCGTTCGAGGCCGAGGCCAGGAGGATGTCCGATTCGGTGATGTTCCCCGTACCCACATGGAGGATTCTGATCTTGATCTTATCTGAGCTCAGGGGAGGAAGGGTATCACGGAGCACCTCCACCGACCCCTGCACGTCGGCCCGGATGATCAGAGCGAGCTCTTTGGCTTTTCCCTGTTCGATCTTCTTGAAGAGTTCGTCCAAGGTGATGCGTTCTGGGCGCACCGGCGCTTCCTTTTTGACCTTGGAGAGGCGGTAGGCGACTATCTTTTTGGCCGTCTCGTTATCGGGAACAACCTGGAAAAAGTCTCCGGCGACGGGCACTTCGGCGAACCCGAGGACCTCGACGGGCATGGCCGGTTCGGCCCGCTTCAGTGGTTTTCCGTGTTCGTCGAACAGAGCGCGAACCTTGCCGTGGGTCGTCCCGGAGATGAAGGCGGCTCCTGCGGTGAGCACGCCGTGCTGGATGATGATGGTGGCGAGGGGTCCTTTCTTGGGGTCGAGGCGGGCTTCTAAGACGACTCCATGGGCCTCG
>DQHV01000026.1:9738-9874 GCA_003524335.1 Candidatus Aminicenantota bacterium
GGATGACGATGTCCGTGACCTTGGCGCCGCGCGCCCGGAGCTGGGTGAAAGCCTCATGACCCGGTGTGTCAACGAAGGTGATGGCCCGGTTGTTGAACAGGACCCGGTAGGCGCCGATATGTTGGGTGATGCCGCC
>DQHV01000183.1:0-2600 GCA_003524335.1 Candidatus Aminicenantota bacterium
TGTCCGCGAATTCCTTATCCTTGCCGAACTCGAGGTAGGCAAAACCCCAGGTGATGAATTTCTCCTCCTCTGCTTTAAACCTCGGCTTCTTGGGAGCGTAGGAGAGTTCCGGCAGAAACCGGACAACTCCTGAGCGGTAATGCACGACCGCGCCGGCCAGGCTTTTCATCATGGCCTCGTATTCCTGTCCGGCCTTTGCCGACCATTCGCCCTCCGCTTTATTCATCGCGTCGATGCCGGCGTAGTTTTCGATGGGCACAAGAAAATAATAATAGAAATCATCCGTGCTATAAGCGCTATAGGGATACGGATAGCCAAGCTCGATCTCCTTTTTCACTCCCGCCTCAAACTGGGCCGCCAGCGCCGGCTTGACGACGACTTCCGTGACGGAATAGAGTTGAGCTTTCTGCTCCTGGGCTCCGGCCAAGCCGGAGAGGACGAAAAAGACCGAAAAAAGACCGACCGCCAAAAAGACCGCTGTTTTGTTTTTCACCTTACCCTCCTTTGTTTATGTGACCAGGGAACAAGAAGGCGGCGCCGCTTCGTGTCAAGTTCTTTCAACACCAGAACATCGGCCGGAGATTCCGAGCTCGCTATTAAAATTGTTTGGACGCGGCTTCTTAACAACTGCTGAAAAATCGGAATTGGATATTGTGTCCCCAAGTAAACAGGCTATAATGTAAGTATGTTTTGACCACATATCTGTCTCGCACGAAGTGAAAGGAGAATCGTCCCCATGAAACAAAGGAGTCATCTCCGGACTTGTCTATGGCTTGGATTTGTGCTCTGTCTCGCCCTGGTTCAAGCCCCTTCATCGCAGGAGAATCCTCCCGCAACCCAACAAAAAGTTTCCTCGCCGGGCCGGTACCAGGGGTACTCAGTGCCCGTCTACAGCGAATGGCTCCGGTTCTCGCAATACGTCCCGGCGCGTGACGGCACGAAACTGGCTATCGATATCTTCCGGCCGAGCGTCGGCGGGAAACCCGTCTCCGAACCGCTTCCGGTGATCTGGACATTCACCCCCTACCGCCGGGCCTCCAAGCTTCCCGACGGCCGGCTCGTGACCGAGATGGAACAGATGCCCTGGCTCGCAACGGCGCTCAAGCACGGCTATGTCATCGCCGCCGCCGATGTCCGCGGCGATGGGGCATCCTTCGGTGTTTCCACCGGCGCCTTCGGACCGGAGGAAGCGACCGACGCCTTCGACATCATCGAATGGCTGGCCGTCCAGCCCTGGTCAACGGGGAAAATCGGCATGTCCGGCGTCTCCTATCAGGGTATGACGCAACTCCTGGCGGCGAGCGCGAGTCCGCCCCACCTGACCGCCATCATGCCCGATATGGTCATGTTCGACCTCTATTCCTTCGCCTACCCGGGCGGGATTTTCCAGGACGACTTCATCGCCGAATGGAGCAACCTGGTGAAGGAGATCGATACCATTGCTCCCGCCGCGCCGGTCGATGACGATCCTGATGGCAAGCTCCTGGCCCAAGCCCTCGAGGAGCACAAAAAAAATGTCTATCCCATCGAGACGACGGTCCAGGAGAGGTTCCGTGACGCCCTCGACGCTCAAACACAAGCCCGGCCCTATCTCGACCAGAGCCCCCATTCCTATTTGAAGGGCATCCTAGAGTCCGGCTCGAAGATCGGCGTCTATCTGGTCGCCGGCTGGTTCGACATGTGGCCGCGCGACATGCTCGTTTGGTTCAACAACCTGCCCAACCCGAAAAAGATCATCATTGCTCCTTGGTCTCACAGTCACGAATATGCCGACGGATGGAAGGACACCGTATCGCCGCTCACGGGTTTTGTCCCGCAGTTCGATTATGCCGCCGAACAGGTCCGCTGGTATGACTACTGGCTCAAGGGAATCGACAACGGGATTATGACCGAGCCGCCGATCCGCTATTTCAGCATGGGGGCCGCGGAAGGAGGCGCCTGGAAAGACGCGCAACAGTGGCCGCTGCCGGAGGAAAAACCGACGATGTCCTATTTCCAGGCCGGCCCTTCGGGAAGCGTCCGGTCGGCGAACGACGGCCTTCTCGATGGGAAAGCACCCAAGGGGGATTCCGGCCAGGATGATTACGCGGTTGATTACACCACCTCGACCGGACCCGCCACCCGCTGGCACAACGGCCGCGGGGGCAATTTCAGCTATCCGGACATGGCGGCCAATGACGCCAAAGGCCTAACCTATACGACCGCTCCCCTGAAAACGGCTGTCGAAGTCACAGGTCATCCCGTCGTCCACCTCTGGGTCACTTCGACCGCCGAAGACGGCGATTTCTTCGCCTACCTAGAGGAGGTGGATGAAACGGGGTATTCCTACTACATCACCGAAGGAGTGCTGCGGGCCTCGCACCGCAAGCTCGATCCGCCGCCCTTTAGCTATTTGAACCTGCCCTACCATCGGAGCTACGCCGAGGATGTCGCTCCACTCCCGCAGGGCCAACCCGTTGAGCTCGTCTTCGACCTCCACCCGACTTCCAACATCTTCGACGCCGGCCACTGCATCCGCCTGACCATCACCTGCGCCGACCAGACAAGCTTTGACACACCAGTGCTTTCGCCCGCTCCCAAAGTCTCGATCCACCGGAAAC
>DQHV01000183.1:2626-6070 GCA_003524335.1 Candidatus Aminicenantota bacterium
CTCGAGCGGCGGCTCCAGGGGCCAAAGCCCGGGCTTGTATCGCAGCTTAAGATGGTCCCCGACCCGCGGCCCGGCGACAAGACGTATCAAGAAGCCGGAGATACCTGTCTTCGGGCTGGCGTGCTCGTCCTCATCTATCCCCGAGAGGACGGCTTTTATCTCGTCCTGACGAGGAGGACATCACAAGTGGCCCACCACCAGGCCCAGATCTCCTTTCCCGGCGGACAAATGGATGAGCAGGAAAGCGCCGTCGAGACCGCCCTGCGGGAAGCCGCGGAGGAGATCAACATCGCGGCGGCCGAAGTGCGGGTCCTCGGCCAGCTGACACCCCTCTACATCCCTCCGAGCAACTACTGTATTTATCCCGTCGTCGCCGCGGCTGAGAGACGGCCCGACTTCCGGCCGTCGCCCCACGAGGTCGCCGAGGTGATCGAGGTCCCGCTCGACCATCTCCTGGACCTGAGGAATATCAAGAGGGAGAAATGGCTTCTCAGGGGGATAGAGGTCACGGTCCCTTTTTATTTTTTCGGAGGCCACAAAATCTGGGGCGCAACGGCCATGGTCCTGGCCGAGCTCCTTGACCTGGTCATATGAAAAAATTCAAGGCTCAAAGCGGCGGTGACTGAGTGAGGGAGGTCAGACCATGCGGGCAAGAATAATAACAATCGTTCTGATTTCAGTCTTCCTGGGGTCCGCAGCCGTGTCTGCGGAGGAGATCTGCTCCCACAAGGTGAATCGGGATAGTGCCGGGGGCATCCTGCCGTGGTATAAGCCCGAGACACCGGGCGCGGGCTATGTGCAGGTGTGCCAATTAGCGTCCGAGTTCATCAAGTCGGGCGTGCCCATAGACCCGTCCACCGGCCAACGCCTTTACTTTATATCGTGCTGCTTTGACGGGCCGCACCTCAAAAGCCAGGAGGCGTTCGCGGCCGGAAAGACTTGGCAGAGCTGGCCCAACAATCCCGCCTGCGTCTTCGCCGGGCTTGTCCAGGGACTGGTCCTGGACTGGAGGGTTTATACCGGCGACGACGGATACACTAACGTCGTGCGCAGCATGCTGGACCATCAGTTGGCGTTCGGAACCACGCCCTCCGACTGGCCCTGGGCCAATGTCCCCTATGCCAGCGGCGATCCCGGCACTGCGGTCTGGCAGGGCGCGACAAAGTGGGAGCAGGACGGCATGCGGGGAGACGGGCTGCATGGGATCGAGCCGGACAAGGTGGGCGAACTGGGCATCGCCTACCTCAAATTCTATGAAGCGACCGAAGACAAAAAGTACCTCGGGGCGGCCGTCAACTGCGCCGACGCCCTGGCCAAGCATATCCGCAAAGAGTCGAACATAATAAAATCCCCCTGGCCCTTCCGGGTCAATGCCAAAACCGGGGTGGTCATATCGGAATACTGTTCCAACGTGATCGAACCGATTCGATTGTTCGATGAGCTCATCCGGATTCAAAAGAGAATCGGCCTGGAGGAAGAGAAAGCCGGCGATTATAAGAACGTTAGAGATACCGCCTGGGAGTGGCTGTACGGCCCGACCGGCCCGATGAAGACGTATGTCTGGAACGCCTATTTCGAGGATGTGCAGAACGACCCCGAGCGCGCGAACCGCAACCAGCTCACGCCGCTGGAGACGGCGCGGTATCTGCTCAAACATCCCGAACTCGACCCCACTGTCAACGAGAGCGTGCCCGCACTCGTTCACTGGGTGGCGAGCGCGTTCGGAACCGAGGGGATGGAGGCGATAAAAGAGCAGACCTGGTGCTATGAGCCGATGGCCAGCCACACCGCCAGATACGCCTCGATCTGCGCCCTGTGGTACGAGAGAACCGGCGACAGTTCGTACAGGGAACGCGCCTACAGATTTTTCAACTTCGCCACCTATATGACCTACGAGAACGGCGTCGTAGCCGTCGGGCCGTCCTGGCCCGGCAGCTGGTTCTCAGACGGCTACGGCGACTACATCCGGCATTTCATGGAAGGGCTGGGCGCTGTTCCAGAGTGGGCGCCCGCCGGCGAGAATCACCTGCTGCGCTCGACCTCGGTCGTGCAGAAGATCTCGTATCAGCAGGACAAGATTGAATACCGGACGTTCGATGACTCGGGCGCAGAGGTGTTGCGAATAACCGCCAGGCCGAAAGCGGTGAAAGTCGACGGCAAGCCCATTTCACAACAGAGGTCGCTGGCTAATGACGGCTGGACCTGGCAGCCACTCGATAAGGGCGGCGTCCTGCGCATCCGGCGCACCGGCGGAAGTGAAATTGTGATTCAGCTGCCTTTCTTGAAATAGATCTCGAAGTCAGAATGGGGTCGGACCGAGCGACGACTCCGTCATGGCCTTAATAGCGAAGAAATGGCTTTATCCAGAATCGATGTGGCCACTTGGGCCGGACTTATTGATCTTCCGTTCCGGGACCAGTTTCTTGCAATAGACTCCAACTTGTTCCAGTTTTCCTGGGTAAAACGGACTTTTCGTACCACTTCGAATCCGTCAACAGTGGGTCTTCCCCCGCTCGACGAAAGTCGGCTTTCCAGCCATACTCTCAGCTCGTCCAGTAGCGGAGGAGCATAGTAAAAGGGAATCGGAATACGCTCGCTCCGCGAGGCCTCAGTAATTTTCCTAATCTCAGTTGGGCTGAATTTTCTTTTGACCATGCGGTTTTTCCTTTTGTCTAAGAATCGTTTTCTCGGATAAATCCAAGTAATACATTTCTCCATCTATACAAAAAGCAACGCTTTCCTGGTTTGTCTTCTGTCCAAACCTCTGCAGAAAATTCGTTGCCTCTGCTAAGGCAGATGCGGTCAATTCCGTCTCAGATGCGAACGATACGATCATTCTCGTCTTCTCAAGCATGATTCCGGACCTTATATTGCCTTCGGCATCTATGACACGATAGGATCCCCGAGCCGGATAAGAAGTCGCGCCTCGAAAGAGCCGCGCCTGGATCTTAAGAGCCTCTGTCTCCCAAAGTTCAACGTCAAATTCTCTTCCGTATCTATCTTTATTCGGAAGGTAAGATATATAAACATGCTCATAAGCGGCTGGGAACCACGCCTCAATCCATGCTTTCCAAGAAACCTTTTCTTTTTTCATTATCTACCTTTCTGCACCGAAAGTCAAGAAGCTCTAGGGAGACAGAAAAGCCCAGCCAAAGGCCATTCGGCATTATGAACTCTGCATCAACACTGACGAGACAGGCATTGATTCTGTATCATCGTGCCTAAAAATGGGGACGGTCCCTTGGCGGGAGAGGTTTGCGCAGGTGGGAATTGCGGAGGATTAGAAAAAGAGGGAGATGGGAGTGATGTGTATTCCGGCCAATCCGGCCACCGATTCCGGTCCAAAGCGGCCACAGGCCGGAGCGAAGCGACGCTGGAGGATCATTCTATGTCCTTGTGGATAGTTAAGATATAAAGGCCGGTCAGAAATCGAACTTCGCCGCG
>DQHV01000183.1:6091-7016 GCA_003524335.1 Candidatus Aminicenantota bacterium
AATTTATCAATAATGCCAATATACATAGGCTCCCAACTTTGTCCGGACCCCCGTTCAATCGCCTTAATTCGGACATCAACAATCTCAGGTGTAGCGCCATACAGCATAGGAAATAACCTGACCTTTTGAAGGCAGATAAAAACAAGGCAAAGGGCAATGACAGTGAGAATAAATTTTGTGTAGTTGTCAACCCGTATTTTTGATTCCATAATTTCCTCCTTTTAAAAATTTCTTTGTCGGTAATATATCGCCGGCCGCGCGGCGATGTCAATGATCTGCCCCCCTAATCTTGAATCACGGGAATAAAAGAAATGGGGACTGTGCGAGGATCGAGGCGAGGGGGAAAAATGCGGAGGGATCGGAAAAAAGGCGGGATTAAGAAGAAGGCGGGGTTAGAGGACGGGGAAAAAGCGGACGAGCTCAGGCCAGAGGTCGCTATTTTCAGAGAAGACGGCTTTCAATTTCGCGGAGTCCTTGAATTCACTCGTCCATAACGCCAGGACACGCGGGAAAAAGTTCGGGTCGGTCTCCAGGTTGCGGCCGACCGCGGCATAAACAAAATCTTTCTCCGCCGCGCTCAGCCTGTCCCACTGGGCGAGGTAAGCGTAGATGACGTTGACGTTCAGGTCCTCATCCACCAGCCGCATCTCGAGGGCCTTCCTGAGATAGGCCCGGCCCTTGGCGGCATAGGTTAGGAGCGGATAATTGTAGAGCATGTACACCTTGCCGAGCTCATAATAGCCGAAGGCCTCGAGCGGATTCCGCCGGATGAGACCTTCCAGGCTGTCCCGCGCCCGGTCGAGGTACTCGTCCCTTTTCTCGGGTGTGCCGAACTTGTTCTCGGCCAGGGCCATCTCCAGGTAGAGCCGGCCCATCTCCTGGTAGAACAGTGGGTTATGGGAGAAAGAGACCGCCCGCTTGAGCT
>DQHV01000404.1 GCA_003524335.1 Candidatus Aminicenantota bacterium
ATCGACAAGGAGAAGATCATCGTCCTCGACGAGGTCGAAAAGATCTGCGCTAAGTTCGGCATGGACCCTTATTCCTCGATCTCGGAAGGCACCCTGATCATCACCTGCAAAAAAAATAAAGTGGGCTTGCTGCTGAAAAAATTGGCCGGGAAGAATATCCCCGCCTCAGTGGTTGGCGAGGTGATTCGGGAGGATGAAGGCATCATCCTGCTGGAAGAGGGGAAGGAGCGGCCGCTCGAACATCCCAGGGTCGATCCCTTCTGGCCGGCCTTCGCCCGGGCGCTGGCGGAGGCCACGCAAGAGCGCAGTGGAGGTGACCGCTCTCAAGAGGGAGGTTCGCGATGAAGATTGATAGAAAGCCCAAAGGATCCGGCATCCGGTCCGGAGAGAGGAGCCTCGCCCTGAAGGCGCTCCGCGAGAGCGAAGAAAAGATGCGC
The DNA here is from genome assembly GCA_003524335.1 of Candidatus Aminicenantota bacterium. Taxonomy (GTDB): domain Bacteria; phylum Acidobacteriota; class Aminicenantia; order Aminicenantales; family UBA8522; genus UBA8522. The sequence continues at coordinate 438 of DQHV01000404.1, forward strand.
AGCATTTTCCGCGCCGCTCCCATAGGGATCGGTGTCGTCGTTGACCGTGTGTTCAAGGATGTGAACCAGCGATTCTGCGACCTGACCGGCTACACACGTGAGGAACTTATCAACAAGTCCGCAAGGATGGTCTATCCGAGCGAAGAGGAATATCAATTTGTGGGACGGGAGAAATACCGTCAGATCGCCGATCGAGGGACCGGAGCCGTGGAAACACGCTTCCGCCACAAAGATGGCCGGGTCATCGATGTGTGGCTGAGCAGCGCTCCCCTTGATATCTCGGATGTTTCACGAGGCGTCACGTTCACAACGCTGGATATTACCGAGCGCAAGAGCGCCGAGGAGGCTCTTTTGCGCACAGTCTCCTTGCTCGAGGCGACGCTCGATTCCACCGCAGACGGAATCCTGGTGGTCGATCTGGAAGGAAAGATCAAACGCTTTAACGAGAACTTCAAGAAGATGTGGCGGATTCCCCCCGCCATCCTGGAGACGGGGGAAGACGACCGCGCCCTGGGATTTGTCCTGGATCAGCTGAAGGATCCTGAGGAATTCTTGAGCAAGGTGCGGCAGCTGTATGGCAAGGTCCTGGCCGAAAGCTACGATGTCCTCGAGTTCAAGGACGGCCGCGTTTTCGAGCGCTTCTCCCGGCCGCAGCTTCTGGAAGGGACGCCGGTGGGCAGAGTGTGGAGTTTCCGAGACGTGACCGAGCGCGTGAAGGACGAGGAGAAACTCCGGACCGCCCTCGGTGAAAGGGAAGTGATGCTCCGGGAAATCCACCACCGGGTAAAGAACAATATCCAGATTATCTCCAGTCTGCTCAGGCTCCAGTCGCGGTACATCAAGGACGAGAAAGCCCTGGAGCTCCTGGACGAGAGCCAGAACCGAATCAGATCCATGGCCCTCATCCATGAGAAGCTGTACCAGTCCCAGGACCTTTCCCGGATCGATTTTTCCGATTATATCGCCAAGATGATTACCCATCTCTTCGCCATATATAAGGTTGGGTTTAGCCGCATCAGGCATCGGGTTGACGCCAATAAAATCCAGCTCGACATCAACCGGGCCATCCCCTGCGGGCTGATCATCAACGAGCTCATCACCAACGCCCTGAAGCACGCTTTCCCCGAGGATAGGGAAGGAGAACTCATTATCACTATGCTCTCTCTGGCCGGTGATCAATATGAGCTGACGGTTAAAGACAACGGTATGGGGCTGCCGGAGGGTTTTGACCCGGCCAAGAAAGGGACACTCGGCTTCCAAATCGTCAACGATTTGGTCAAGCAGCTTGACGGGTTGATCGAGGTGCGGGGAGACAAGGGGACGGAAATCGTCATCCGGTTTTAGGCCTCGAGGGGAGGCCCGGCCGGCCGGAGTTCAAGTGAGGTGAGAGATGAAGAAACGCGTCCTGTTTATCTGCACGTCCAACAGCTGCCGGTCGCAGCTGGCCGAGGCTCTGGTGAACCACGACCTGGGCGACCGGTTCGAGGCGCTTTCGGCCGGGACCGACCCGAAACCGCCCCATCCTCTGGCCATCCGTGTCCTCGCTGAGATCGGCATAGACCATAGCTCGGCCCGCAGCAAGAGCATGGATGAATTTGCCGGCCAGGCGTTTGATTTTGTGATCACGCTCTGCGACTCCGCCAACGAGACCTGTCCGCTATTTTTCGGCGGAGTGCGCCGGGTTCATCTTGGGTTCGACGACCCGGCAAGGGCGGAAGGCACGGAAGAGGAGAGGCTGGCCATTTTCCGGCGGGTCAGGGACGAGATCCGGAGCCAGGTCGAAGCCTTCCTGACCGGCAAGCTAGAGGAAAAAATTTAATAGTATCCGAAACGGAACATCGGGATTCTTGTCGTCCCGCAGACGCAGAGGAGCGCCGTCGCTTAGACCACTCCGGCCCTTACGTCTTGGACCCTCACTTGCATCGCCCACTGCAGTCTTTTCTCGACTCAGTTCCCCTGGAACCGTGCCTGCAGCCTCCCATCTTTTCCATCCCGTGGTCTTTGCACCCTCCGCAGTCGCCGTGTCCGGCTCCGTGTCCCATGCCGACGCCGCACCCCATGGCTCCGCATTTCTGCTCAAGGGCGTTTTTCTGCTCATCCGTCAGCAGGCTGCGGACCTCATTCCGGTGGATCAGGCATTTTTTCTGGATAGCGGCCCAGACCGTGGCCAGCTCATCGATCTTGGCTTCGAGCTTTTTCTGGTCAGCCTTCTCCATCATCAGCTGGCGGAGTTCGAGCCGCTTCGTTTTCAGATCCGTCTGAAGGGGAAGAAGTGCCTTCTGGTGCTCGATCTTGAGCGTTTCGATTTTAGCGGTCTGCTCGGATGTCAGGTTGGGGATGCCGCAGGCTTTCTCACAGGAATCCGGACCGGTTTTCTGGGCCAGCAAGGGGAGGGTAAAAACAAGCGCCAGCCCGACTAAGGCCGTGATCTTTGATTTTGTCATCCTCATTTTTTATTCCTCCTGAATAAAGATTACCTTCTCATTTCCTGAGGGCAGCACGCATCGCCTGCCCCCGCCGAGCCGTAGCCAACCCTTTTTTCGCGAGGGCAGACATGATCCTCAAACATCCGGAAGAATGTCGCCTTCTGCTCGGGAGTCAGGACTTCTTTTTCTTTGAGAAGATTGAGAACAGCCTTTTTCTGAATCTCCGCCTGGAGCCGGCTGATTTCTTCGATGAACTTATCGATTAGCACGCTGTCAGGAGATTCATTTTTCATCTCCTCTACGATCGCCCTTCTTTTTTCCCGTATCTGCGCCTGCGCGTTTCCGATTTCGGAATCAAAGGAAAAGCGGAGGGCCCTGAGGCAATTTTCTTGCTCTCCGCTCAGGCAGAGGTGTCTTTCGAAGGAGTCCGACGAGGCCGGGTTCGCGGCCAGATGCCTTCGCGGCGCTCTGAGCCAGCGATTGTAGGCGAATGTCAAAAGCGCCGAAACGTTGATGATAACCAGCAGGATTAGCCCCAAAACCAGTAACCTTTTTTTCATTCGAGGTCTTCTTTCTTTGAATTCTGGCGGTTAATATAAAAGTCGGCTACCGAGCCTCGCGGGATATTTTCAAAGCTGTCGAGAAATCGGTCAGTGAATGATTGTTCAGGTCCGGGGGGAATATTTCCCTTTTTCCCCATCTCGTTACCGGTAAATATTCCGCCTAAGAAGATCACCGCCAGCGCCGCTGGCCGGAGGATCCTCCAAACAGACGCAAGGATGCCTATCCATCCGGAGTTTTTCTCTTCATAAGCCTCGATTCTTTTTATGAGAATGGGGAAGAATGAAGGGGTCGGCCGGGTTTCTTCTTGCTGAGGTACGCTTTTCCAGGCCCGGGCAAATCTTTGCATAAGGAGGGCACACCCAGGACAGGAATCAAGATGATTCCGGATTTCCAGAGGCGTCACATTCTCAATTTCTTTCTCAGAGATAGAGATCAAATGGCTCTGGATGAAAATGCACGCCTTGAAGTCGCCTGACGCCATTTTTTTCATTTCTTTAGTATTGGACACGGGATCGTCGTCAAAACTTGCGGTCGCGGCAGCCTTTTAGGAAATAGGGAGCCAACTTCTTCTGAAGGTTGATTTTAGCGCGGTGAAGGCAGGATTCCACTGAAGGCAGAGAGACATCCAAAACCTCCGCGATCTCTTTATACGAGTGGCCTTCGAATTTATGCAGGATAAGCATGGTCTTCTGTTTCTCGGGCAGCGAAGCAATGGCCTTCCAGATGAGTTCTTTTGTCTGGTGCTCGTTCCAGGCGGACTCGGGATCGTCTGCCTTCGCTGCCGTAAGGACCGGATCGTCCCTGCGTACGTCCTGAAACTCCCGACGGAGCCCTCCCCACCACCGGAATTTCCTGTTATCGCGATTGAAATTCCGGCAGCGGTTGAGGATGATCCGATAGATCCAAGTGGAAACGAGGCAATCGTGCCGGAATTTTCCCGACGACTTATAAACCTGAAAGAATACCTCCTGGGCGACATCTTCGGCATTTTGAGGGTTATCGAGCAGACGGAAGCAGAGGTTCAGGACTTTGTTTTGAAAGCGATCGACGAGTATTTTGAAGGCTCGGTGGTCCTTTTCTGCGATTCTCCGCAGCAATTCCCTGTCGTATATCGCCTCCGGAATTTGGATTTCGACACTCCTCTGAATCAGATCTAAAAGGCTGTGTTATTCTACTATAGACACCGCGGCTTCAAAAAACCTTCGCCGGGGTTTTTTCGGGAATCCGGTGCGTTCAAAGGCCCAGCAGGCTTGACACGAGAATTTAGATTATATATGATGATATGTTCATATATCNNCTTATGTTCATCCTGAAGATGGAGCAATCGCGGATCTCGCATCAATTGCGAATCTTAAGAGATGCCGATCTGGTCGAAGACAAAAGAGAAGGGAAGTGGATGACTTACCGGATCTCGGATAAAGCCCGCCCGAAC
>DQHV01000001.1 GCA_003524335.1 Candidatus Aminicenantota bacterium
TTCTCGAGCATCGGGGCCCGCGCCTTTCCGCCGGCATACCAGACGGAGACGGGGAAAAAGTCGCTTTTTTTCTCGGCTCCAAGAACCGGGCCAAACAGGACGATCAGAAGAACGGCCGCCAAGACAAGTCTTTGCGGCAAGGGATCATTCTGGACGGCGCTCTTAGGATTCCTCCTTAATCTGTTTTGGCAAAGGCGTCGCCGACGACCTTTTCTCTGTCCCGTCACCGGTCTCTCCGCGGGAGCTCAGTAAGTATCTTTGAGTGAAATTATTTTCAAGACCGCCTTGAATTGGTCCGCGCTCAGCGGCTGGTCGGAGATGAACCCAACCTCGTAGCTGCGCCCGGGAACGAGGTCAAAGAAATTATCGCTGAACCGGCCCTTGATTCCGGCGACTGAAAGATGGACGTCCTTGGCAAACTTCGAGGTTTGCAACCGGACGAACAGCTGGCCGTCTTTGGCGAAGACCTCCGGCCGGATTTCGGGCTGGGGAAGCTCGACCCTCTTGAGCGGCGAAAAATGGTGGATGTTGACGCTGAGAGTCGATTCCCCTTTTTTCAACTCGCAGACGAGATAAACCTCATTCGGCGGAAGGCCGCCCCTGAGTTCCTCAAGCGGCTTGCTGACTACGAGCCGGCTGGTCCGTGGGTCGATCCGGAGAGGGGTCTTGCCCTGCTGGACGACGGTCCCTTCGTAGGTGTATACGCCCAGGTGAAGCTCGGCATCCAGCGGCTGGTCGAGGTCCGAGATACCATAAATCCGGAGGTCCTTCTCGTCATCGATGGGCACGATGAGCACGGGACTATAAAACCGCTTGGCGTAATAATGGAGGGCCTTCCAAGTGCCGTAATAATCGGTGCCGGCCCAGGAGGCCACCGGCCAGCAGTCGTTGATCTGCCAATAGAGGGCTCCCATGACACGGGGCATCTGGCTCCGGAAATGCTCGACGGCCGTCTTCATGCCTTCAGCCTGCAGGACCTGGCTCACCCAGAGGAGCGATTCGAAGTCCCTGGGCAGCCGGTAATGGTCGAGCAGGTAGAGAAGGATGAGGCGGTTGCCCTCGGGATGTTTCTGATGCTGCTCCATGACCGGGGAAGCGATGTTCCAGTCCTGGGGCAGCGTGAACGTCTTCACCGTCTCGAGGAGCGGGAATGACTGGAACCCGAACTCGCTGAAGAAGCGGTGGAATTTCTTCCGGTATTCCGTGAACGGCTCCTTGCCGTGCCAGATTCCCCAGTAATGCATATCTCCCGACCGGTCCGAACGGGGGTCGCCAACCTTCTCCGAGTGCGGTGAGCTCGGCCAGTAGCTTCGGCCGGGGTCGAGCCGTTCGACCGTCTGAGGGAGGACCTGATGGAAGATTTTTTCGTAATCGTCCCAGACCGTCGCCGGGTACCGCTCCTTCCAGCCCCAATGGAACCAGCCCTCCTCGCATTCGTTGTTCCCGCACCAGAGCGCGATGGCAGGCCGGTGACGCAATTCCTTCACCACGTACTCGGCCTCGGCCCGGACATTCTCCAGGAAGCCGGCATCGCCGGGGAACATGGCGCAGGCGAACATGAAGTCCTGCCAGACCATGATCCCCAGCTCATCGCAAAGGTCATAGAAGTCGGGCGACTCGTAGATTCCGCCCCCCCAGACGCGGAGCATGTTCATATGGGCGGCGACGCAGTCGCGGAGGAGCGATTCGTATTTCTGCCGCGTGACGCGCGGCGGGAAGGAGTCGGCCGGAATCCAGTTGCCGCCCTTAGCGAAGAAGGGGACGCCGTTGACGACGAACCGGAAGCTCTTCCCCCAATCATCGTCCTTCTGTTCGAGGACGAGGGTTCGGAACCCGATCCTTTTGGCCACCGAGTCGAGGAGCCTGCCTTTCTGGTAGAGGTCGATCCTGACCGTGGTCAGGTTCTGCGCACCCATCCCCGCCGGCCACCAGAGGTCGGGGTTGATGATGCTGAAGGACTTCTCGTTGACGCTGGAACCGGGCTTGATATTGATAGACTCGCTGTGAGAGAAGGGCTTTTTCCCGACAATGCTGGCTTTGATGGCGAGCTCTTGGCTTCGGTCGGAGAGTATCCCCGCCCGGGTTCTCAGTAGGACCTTGTTCTTATCCACAAACTCTTGGGTAATCTCCAGCTCCCCTAAACGCGCGCCTTCCCACGCCTCGATGGCCAGCGGGCGCCAGATACCGGATGTGACAAGGCGCGGTCCCCAATCCCAGCCAAAATGATAAGGCGCCTTGCGGACGTGGGGAGAGCCTCCAGGCAGCTTGTACAGAAGCGTGGCCTCTAACGTTTGCGCCCTTCGGACCGGCGAATCGAAACGGATGAGGAGTTCGTTCTGGCCGGGACGCAGGAAGGGCTTGATATCGAATCGATAACTCCGGAACATGTTGTCGGTTTCGCCGACCTTCTGGCCATTCAAGAAGATCGCCGCGAAGGTATCCAGCCCTTGGGCGACCAGATCGACATGGGTCTTGCTTGAAATGGTCGATGTCACCTTGAATTCTTTCCGGTATTCCCAGTCTTCCTTCTCCACCCACTGCGTCCTGAGCTCGTTGTCCCGGAAAAACGGGTCCGGGATGAGCCCGGCCGCCATGAGGTCCAAGTGAACACAACCGGGGACGCGGGCCGGATGCCAGGTCTCCTGGCCAGCCTGTCGGAACTGCCAATCGCCGTCAAGAGAATANNCAAGGCCAGCGCCGTCAAGAGCCCTCGTGCCGGATTGGGTCTTTTCCCTTTCTTCTGGATTGGTAAAGCCATGGCGTCCTCCCACATTGATCCTTTAGTGCAGAGACTAGAATAGTCAAAATGCGGAAAATTGTCACCCCTCGTGCACTCTGGTTCTGCACAGGCGTCCTATTGTTGCGCTTCTTGGAGGCAAATCTCAAACCCGAAAGAGGCCTTACGGGGAAAAATCCGCGTCTTTCGGAGGGACTCTCCCGAGCTGGACGCTTTGAGCCCGGCGGGAATTCCGATATAATTGGAGACTATCTGAGAACGGCATCAGACGAGAGGACAAGGCCATGGAAGTCATCATCAAAAACGACTATGACGGCGTTTGTACGGAATCCGCCGCGATCATCCAGGAAGCGTGCCGGCACAAGAGCAGCCCGGTTTTGGGTTTTCCCACTGGGAAGACGCCACTCGGGCTCTATGAGAAGCTCATCGGATTTTACAATCAGGGGGGAATCGACTTCGCCTCCATCACAGCTTTCAACCTCGACGAATACGTGGGCCTTGAAGCATCCCACCCTCAGAGCTTTGCCTACTATATGGACAATCATCTGTTCCGGTACGTCAATATTAAGAGGGAGAACGTCTTCCGTCTCAACGGCCAGCCGGGCAATATCGAGGAGCACTGCCGGTCATATGAAAAGAAGATCCAGGAAGTCGGAGGAATTGACGTCCAAATCCTCGGGATCGGGAAGAACGGCCACATCGCCTTCAACGAACCCGGGTCATCGCTCTCTTCCCGCACCCGCTTGAAGATACTGACGCGGGAGACCGTCGAGGCCAATAAGCCTTTCTTCCTGAATGAGAGAGAGGTGCCGCGGTTTTGCTTGACCATGGGAATCGGGACGATCGTCGAGGCGAAAATGGTGCTCCTTCTGGCTGCGGGGAAAGACAAGGCCGAAAGCGTCGCCCGGGCGATCGAAGGGCCTGTGACGGCGTCCATACCCGCTTCGGCCCTCCAGCTTCATGCCCGAGCGATATTCGTCATCGACGAGGCGGCCGCCTCCGGACTCACGAATCGGGACTATTACCGCTGGGCCTATGAGAGCAAGGACAGAGCTCTCGACCCCCTAAAAATCATCCCTACGAAGCTTAAAAAGTAGGGCTATTTAATCAGGTAGAAGTCCATTTGCCTGCCGTCGATGAACCGGCAGCCGGCCTCCGTGAACAGGGCATCCTCTTCATAGCCGATGCGCACATCCTGGTTGTCCCATTCGGGCACGGCCGTGGTGCCGCTGAACTCGATGGCATAAGCGGTGTTCGGGAAGAGCGGGTACTTTCCTCTTTCCAGATTATCCTCGGGCGCCGATTCAGGCGGCCGGGCGTCCGCCACGCACCCGGCGCCGTGGCCGTGGAATCCGACAGGGTGCATATAAATCAGCGGCCGCAGTCCCTCGACTTCCCCCTTTTTCATCGCCGCGGTCACGATTTCCGTCCCGCTCCGGCCCAGGATGAACTCGCCCATGAAGACATCGGCCAGGCGGTTGGCCCGGCGCAGGGCCTCCTTCAACCCTGCGGGCGCATCGGTCTCCCCGCTGCGGCAGACATAGGCCTGGAGCTGCATGTCGGTGCACAATCCAAGATAAGTGATCCCAATATCGCAATGGAGGAGGTCGCCGCGGCGGATAACGCCCCTGTCACCATACTTGGTCGCCTCCTTTTTGCTCCGCTGGATGGAAATCGAAGGCTGGAACCAGGTGTCGAGCCCGAGGTCGGTGACGCGCTGCCGGAACCACCAAACGACATCGTCGGTCGTCGTGATATCGGGGGTGATCACCCGGTTGGAGAAAAACTCGCCGATGAGTT
>DQHV01000359.1 GCA_003524335.1 Candidatus Aminicenantota bacterium
AGCGAAGGAGGATGCGAAGCGAGTTTCCTCGCTGGGGAAACGAGCGGGCTGACGAATCCCAGACCATGAGCCTTCCTGAGTTTAGGCGACGGCCTCTTTCGTCTGCAGGAGATATTCGATCGACCGGCTCAAGACAGTCAAATCCAGCGGCTTGGAGAAGAAATGACCGATAGCATGACGGCTGAGTTCATCGATGGAGATGCAATCGGGATGGGCGGATATCAGGATCGCCTCTCCATCATAGCCCAGGTCGCGGAAGCGGGCGATGAGTTCCAGCCCGCTGAGACGGGGTAGCCTGAGGTCGGCGATGATCAAGTCGAACTTCAAACTCCTGAACTCGCGCAACGCCTCCTCCGAATCCCTGGCCAAGAAAACGCGGTACTGTTTCTTGAGCAACAGGTGAAACGTCTTCCGGATGGATTCGTCATCATCCACGACTACGATCTTCTTCTCGGCCATGCCCGTGACCTCTTTCACCCATAAGAAAGCAGGTTTTGTGCCAACTCAAGGCCACCTTCTCCCCAGGGAATACCCGGGGGAAATGTGCCTCTTTCCTGGGTTTTGCTCAAAAATGTTTACACCCCGTTAAGTTCGTTTACAGGTAGAATCGGTCAGGAGACGGGAGGGTTGAGCCGGAGCCGGTATTCCTTTATCTTCTTATCCAGGGTGGGACGGCTGATCTGGAGGATCTGGCTGGCCCGGGTCTTGCTTCCCAGGGCGGAGTCGAGCACATGCTGGATATAGCTGCGCTCCACCTCGCGCAGCGGGACCAGGTCGCCGGGGAAAAGCTTTTTCTCAGCCGACTCCAGGGGGAGGTTCTCCTTGAGGATGACATCGCCTTTGGCCAAGATGACCGCCCGGGTGAGCGCGTTTTCGAGCTCCCGGACATTGCCGCGCCACGGCAGGTCCTGGAGGACGGCCATCACCTCGGGGGGGATTTTCCTCACGCTCCGACGCAGCTCACGGTTAATCTTCTCCATCAGATAAGCGACTAACTCGGGAATGTCCTCTTTGCGTTCGCGCAACGAGGGCAGGAAGATTTCCACAACCTTCAGCCGGTAAAAGAGGTCCTCCCGGAACTGGCCCTTCTCGATGAGCGACTTGAGGTCGTGGTTGGTGGCGGCGATGATTCGGGCCTCCGTTTTGAGGATCTTCTCACCGCCCACCTTCATGAAATCCCGGGTTTCGATGACGCGCAGGAGCTTCGACTGGAGGTTGGGTGAGATGTCCCCGATCTCGTCGAGGAACAAGGTTCCCTTGCCGGCGATCTCGAACTTGCCCTTGGTTTCGGCGACCGCGTCGGTGAAGGCGCCCCTGGCGTGGCCGAAGAGCTCGCTCTCGAGCAGCGTATCGGCGATGGCCGAGCAATTGATGACGATAAAGGGCTCGTCGTGATACGGGCTGTTGTAGTGGATCGCTTTGGCAACCAGCTCCTTGCCCGTCCCGCTCTCGCCCTGGATCAGGACGTTCGTCCGCGTGTTGGCCACCGACCCGATGAGTTTGAACACCTCCCTCATCTGCGGCGAGCGGCCGATGATGTTGTCGATGGTGTATTCTTTCTGTCTCTCCTCGACGAGATAGCTGACCTTCTGCTCCAGCGCCCGGACCTGGAACGCCTTGGCCACGGTCAGGTCGAGGTCGATGTAGTTGAGCGGCTTGACGAGGTACTCGAAGGCGCCGAGCTTGATGGCCTCGACGGTCGTCTTCATATCGTCATAGGCCGTCATCATCAGGACATAAGTTTTCTTGTTGAGGTCCCTGATCTGCCGGAGGACCTCGAGCCCATCGAGATCGGGAAGGCGGACGTCCAGGATGACGACGTCCGGGCCGAACTCCCGGAATTTCCGGACCCCCTCCTCCCCTTCTTCCGCCAGTTGGACGTCGAAGCCCTGTTTGGAAAGATGGCCGGACAGCGTCTTGCGGATCAGCGGGTCATCATCGATGATCAATACCGATCTCATGTTTCCACCTCGCAGGGGATGCGGACCTCGAAGGTCGTCCCCTTCCCTTTTGTCTTGGTGACTCTGAGCGAGCCCCGGTGCTGCTCCACGATCTTCCGGGCGTTGGATAAACCCAACCCGAACCCCGACGGCTTGGTCGTATAGAACGGCTCGAAGATGTTTTCCCAGTCCTTTTCCGGGATCCCGCAGCCGTCGTCGGAAATCCGAACCTTGATCCTCGCGACTCCGTTCTCCTTGACTCGGGAAAGCGCCAGTCCGATCTTGCCGCCCTCCTCCACCGCCTCGACGGCGTTCCGGAGGATGTTCAGGAAGACCTGCCTTATCTTGTCCCCGTCGACCACGACCGAGGGGAGGTCCGCAGCGAAGTTCTTCTCCAGGACGATCTTCTTTTCCTGGAAGGAGTTCCGCATCATCTTCAGGGACTCCTCGACGATCTGGACGACCGAGAACCGCTCCGGGTTGAGGTCGGAGACGCGGGTGAAATTGAGCAGTTCCTTGATGAACTTCTCGATCTGGCCGATGCCCTCCTGGGAGATGCTGAGGTGCTCCTTCTCCTCCTCGTCCAGGTGCTCGTTCTGCATGAGTTTCTGGATGTTGAGTTTGACAGAGGTCAGCGGGTTGCGGATCTCGTGGGCGATGGAGGCGGAGATGCGGCCGATGGAAGCCAGCTTCTCGGCCTGGATGAGCTTCAGGTTGGCGTCCTCCATCCGCCGGCGCGTCTCCAGCAGATCCCTGGTCATCTCGTTGAAGCTCCGGGCCAGGTCGCCGATCTCGTCCCGGGAGCCGACGGATATGGTCTGAGTGAAATCTCCCTTAGAGATACGGACCGTCCCTTCCACAAGCTTCTGCAGCGGTCCGGTGATCCTCTTGGCCAGGACAACCGCTCCTATCAACCCGAGGAGAAAACCGCCGCAGCCGATGAGGATGAGCATCAGCCGGGTCTGGCGGATCTCTTTCCGGTTTTCCTCGAGCGAGAGCCCCACCTTGACCGAGCCCCAGTAGTCCTGCGTCCCTTCCGCATAGACGGGCACCTCGATCTCGATGATCGGCACCGTCTTGCCTTCCAGCCGAAGGTCTCTCCTGCCCATGGCCGACATCTCTTCGCTGACCTTTTCCGGCAGCCGGCTGCGCCAAATTTCCTCGTTATCCCGGATGTGATCGCTGACGACATAGGGGCTCCTGAACTTGTCGTAAATGACGACATAGATCAGGCTGTCGTCGATTTTTCGCTCGATGTTATTCTTGATCCCGACCGCATCCCAGAAGGTCAGGCTTTCCAGGTTCAGGCTGGCGATGTGCCGGGCCGTCAGGACTCCCCGGCTTTTCGATTCCTCAAAGATGGTCCGCACTTCTCTCCGCTCGATGAGGAAAAGGATCGAGCCGACGAGAAAGATCAGGATGAACGTGATGGCGATTATGAATCGGGTGTAGAGAGAGATCTTGAGGCGCGGCCCAAAAATTCTCATTTATCGAGCCAGACGTCCTTGGCGTCGAGGTAGAAAAAACCGAGCGGAGGGGGCTTAACACCGCGCACATAGGCCTGGAGGGCCAGACGATGCTGTCTGGAGAACAGCGGGACAGCCGGCATGTCGGCCTTGAGCAGCCCTTCGATCTTATGGAAGAGGGCGATTCGGCCGGTCCGGCTCTGTTCAACCTCGGCCGCCTTGGTCAGCTCGTCCAGCCGGGGGTTGGAGTAGTGAAGCAGGCTCTGATTGAGCACCGCACTCGAGCAAAACAGCGGCAGGGCGATGTTTTCGGGGTCCGGGAAGTCCAAACTCCAATGGAGGAGCACAAGGTACGGATCTTTCGGGGATCTGATCTCCTCCCAACTGCGGTACTCTCTCAGCCGGAGGCTGATCCCCAAGCCGGCCAGCTGCTCTTTGAGGACTTCATAGATCTTTTGGTCACTGTCCCTCCCGTCCTCCTGGAGGAATAGGGTGAGCCGGGGAAAAGAGCTTTCTCCGGAAAAGCCCTCCTGGAGCAGGATCTTCTTCGCTTCCTCCAAGTTAGATCCTTCTTTGGTCTGAGCGGGATAGAACCCCGGCAGCCGCGGCGGGATGAAATTGTCGGTCACTTGAGGGTTCGTGTCCAGCCGGAAGGCGGCCTTGGCAATTTCTTTTTTATCGATGGCCAGGGAGACGGCCCGGCGGACGGAGGGATTGTTCAAAGGGGCGAGATGGCAGCTCATCATCAAGAAGGCCGTGGTGAAGGTCTCCCCTTCCAGGACCTGGATGTCCCGTCCCGCCAGGTTTTCGGACGTGTAGGGGATGACATCGACCTTCTCGTCCAGGAAATCCTCCGGCGTGTAGGCGGGGCTGAATTCGATGGCCTCGAGATAGGGCCTCTTGGGGAAATAGTCGTTGTTCCGTTCCAGCCGTACACCGATGATATCCAGCCTCGGGCTGCGCAGCCAGTGAGCGAACTTGAAGGGGCCTGTGCCGGATGGCTTCTGGAAGAAACCGCGGCCCTGGCTTTGGACGAGGTCGCGGGGAAGGATCTTGCAGAAATCCATGCTCAGGAGATAGAGGGCGGAGACATAGGGGCTCTTCCACTGGATCTCGAAAGTGTATTCGTCACGGACCTTGAACCCGACGACCTCCGCAGCCTTGCCATCCCGGTATTCCTGGGCGCCGACCACCTTGCTGGTCAGGAATTGGTAATAGGCGCCTTTCGTCTCCTTATGGACCAGTCTCTCTAATGAGAACTTGACATCTTCNNACTCCTTTTCTGAGAAAAAAAGTGTAGGTTCTGCCGTCGTCCGAGATCATCCAATAATCAGCCAGGGCGCCGACCGGGCTCAGGTTCTTGTCCAGCCTGACCAGGCCGTCATAGAGCTGGTTCAGGATGAAGACGTGGGCCCCTCCGGCCGGGTCGAACTCGGGCTTAAATGGATTGAGGGTGAACGTCCGCAGGCGCAGGGTGCCACCCGACTTAGGTCTCTCGACTTGCGGGCGTGGAGTGCGGCTCTGCAGGTAAAGGGCGAAGATGGCCAGGGCACAAACCAGCAATGAGGCGATCCAGGATTTCCGAAAGTACATCGGGCCTTGCTTAATCATAGGAAAGAACACTTTCAAATGCAAATTGAGCAAGATTTATGCCAGATAGATTATTATCTAAGCACTTGATAATAGAGCGTTTAAATCGTCACTAAGCTCAGCCGTCAGACCCCCCTGTAAATTTTCTTTACGCCGCCCGGTCTTCGGAATAGTTCATAATCATGTCTTTATTATGTCATCTCGCCTGGACTCATTCCTCAGTTCGGACTGCTCATGGCGCTCCTCCAGGATAACCGAAGCTTCCGCCCTTAACCGGCGGCTCCTCCCTCAGCTGGTGATGAATTTTTGGATCAGCGGGTTGAGGCGAGTAAGAAACTCGTAATGAGAGACGCCCGCCCGGCCGGCGACTTCGTAGACGGTGATCTCATCGCGGCCGTCGCGACCGATCACGGTGACGACATCCCCGACCCGGGCGCCGGCTACCTGACTCAGGTCGATGACGATCATGTCCATGGAGACGGCTCCCAAAACTTTAGCCCGGCGTCCCCGGACCAAGACCTCGCCGACCCGAGAGAGGCTGCGCGGGAAGCCGTGCCAATAGCCGATAGGACAAACCCCGATCGTGGATCGCCTCTTCAATGTCTCGGTGAGGTCGTAGCCGATGCCCATTCCTTTCCCGAGTGCCTTGATCTCAGAGATAATGGTCCGCCAGACAAGCGCCGGCTTCAAGACGATTCTCTGCTCCCAGGCCCGTTTTGTCTCGTAAGACGGCCAATAGCCCATGAGCCCGACTCCGACACGGGCCAGGTCATAGGCGGCCTGCGGATAGTTCAGAACTCCGGCCGTTGCGTTCGCATGGCGGATGGCGCTCAAACCGGCTTCACGGAAACGAGCGACGGCTCGCTCAAACTCCTTGATCTGCAGCTCTGTGTATTCCCGGCAGCCGGGGTCCTTGGCAGCCGCAAAGTGGGTGTAGATCCCTTCGACTTTGACGCGTCGTCCGCACTTCCGGACAAGCCGGAGCGCCGCTTCCCATTGGGACGGAAGAAAGCCCTGCCTGTGCATCCCGGTATCGAACTTGAGATGAATTTTCAGCCGGCGCAAGCTCTGCGTGGCAGCCAGGGCGCGGAGGTTCTCGAGGTTGGAGACGGTCAAGCTGATCCTGTGCGCCGCGGCTTCAGCGAACCGGCTCGGCAGGGTATAGCCCAGGACGAGGATCGGGTTGCGGATTCCCCTTTCTCTCAAGGCCGCGGCCTCGACAATCGAGTCGACTCCGAACCAGTCCACCCCCGTCTCTTGGAGAGCCGGCACGAGGTCATAGAGCCCATGCCCATAGGCGTTCGACTTACAGACGGCCATCAGCCGGCAGTCCGGAGGCAGGAGACAGCGAAAAGCGAGCACGTTGCTGGCGAGCGCAGTCCGGTCGAGATCGATCCAGGTGCGTAGGGAGCGGCGGTCGACGGCTCTGCTCATCCTTATTCCGGTCTCAGTATATATCGCAAACAAACAGGATTGGCAACTGTGGCTCGCTTCGCCGCCCATTTGACATTCGCGGGGCGGGGCGATATATTGGCCCTCACTTTTCGGCGCACAACGTGAAGAGAATCAGCCTCGCGCCAACTCCGGAGCCGGAGCTTCTTAGGAAGGGATTCAGAACATAATGAGGAGCGAGCAAATGAAGGAAATCGGCCTATTCCTACTGGTCATCGCCCTCTGGACGTCCGCTCAGGTCATGCTCAAATGGGGCCTGGCTGATTTTGCCGGCCAGAGGGTCGACGTCCGCTTCTTCCTCCGGGCACTGAGCTCCTGGCCCGTGCTGACCGGAACACTGCTCTCGGCGGCCGGGGCCTTGCTGTGGCTTGTCGTCCTCTCCCGCTTCGAGCTGAGCTACTCCAACCTCATGGTCAGTTTCATGTACGCCCTGATCGTCGTCGCCTCGGCAATCTTCTTCAAAGAACACATCTCGGCGCTCCGCTGGCTCGGGACGTTCCTGATCGTGCTGGGCGTGTTCCTGGTGTCCCAGACCCGCTGAGCGGCCGGACAAGGTTCAATCTGGTCCGAGCTCGTCGATGCGCATGATGACCTTGGACAAGGGATCGGGGCATTGATACTCGCGGGTAATGTTGAGGATGTTATTCTCCGGGTCGGTCGGGACGCTGGCGGCGATGAGGGGCGCCAGGATGCTCCCTAGGGCGAAGAGACAGACGCTTTGGCCGGGCGGGACCTCGAGACGCGCGTTCCGGACATAGAACTCCGTCCCCGCTTTAGCCCGGCTGCATAACCCCTCCACACAGGTGACCGTGATTTTGAAATTCTTCAGCTTCATGTGTCTTCTCCCTTCCCAGTCTTAGGACCCCGACTCATCCCCCAAACTGTAGCATGCCTCAGTTTATTTATCGATACCGCTCGGCGATCTTGCCGGCATCGAGTTTTTCCCGGAGCAGCCGCGAAGATTCGGCACCGAAGATCCATTCTTTAAAAAATCGGTCCAGGTTCATGCCGGCCGCCTTTTCGGCAAAGCCCTGAAAGCTCTCGAAGTCAGCTTCGCGGGTTCGAAATTCCCGGAGAAAGCCAGACACGAGCGAACGGAGGACCGAGTCGCCGACAACCTGATGGAGGACAAAAAGTGACCAGGCTCCCTTGGTGTAGGAATTCTCTCCCCTTTCCTCTCTCCAGTATTCGGCGATGGGCGTCGAGCCGTTTTCTTCGTCCCTCTCGCACGATTGAAGAAATCGGTCTCGAAGTCTAGTCATGTACTTTTCGAAGGCCTCTTCCCCCTCGAATTCCCGGATCGCCAGCCCCTGGAAATAGGAAGCAAAGGCTTCGTCGAAATAGCGGCAGCGCTGGATCGCGGGTTTAGCCCGAACGTTCCAGTTATGAGCGATCTCGTGGTAGAGTTCTGAGGTCCTCCCCTTATCCCGGAAGGCGGCCGCCGTTTGGAGGACATAAAAATCACTGGCCTGCGATCCCCAACCCTCTGGGACCTCGATGATGGTATAGCCCGGGAAATCGCCGGCTTCGCCGAAAAGCCCGGAGTAGAATCGGAATGATTTCTGAGCCGCCTCGAGAATCCGCCGGCCCTCACCCTCATCCTCAGGGATGGCAAAGACACGGATTTTGGGGCCCTCGTCCTCAATCATCTTGAACCTGGCCGCAGCGATATCGATCCGCCAGGTCGGCTTGTAGCTCTCGAAAACGAAAGTGATGGTGTTCGCCTTGTTCTTGGTTTCGACAGACCTTCCTCCGCAGGCAACGATATAGCCGGGGGGGACCTCAGTTTCGACCCGGTAGGTGAATCCACTCCGAGAGGCGGCCACAAAACTCTGAAAAGACGCTTGGGCGAGAACGGNNAAGGGAATCGGGCCGCAATAGGCTGTAATTCTCATCGATCCGGTCCCGGACATAGGCCATCACTTCCGGATATCCCCAGAGGGGGCCGGCGTATTTCAATCGAACGGTGGCGGTTTTTCCCGGCTGCAGGGGCCGGGGTAAGCCCACTTTAACTAGGTTGACCTGAAGGCTTTTCTCGTCGGAGAACTTGACCACAGTCTGGTTAAAAGGAAGGGCGATTCCCCTGTCTTCAGTGACGTCCAGGATGTCGAACAGCCGGTAGAGGATGAAGGGAATCTCAGAAACAGGCATGAGGGTTAAGTTCTTGACCTTCATCGTAGCGTCCGCCTCGAGCCTGTTTTCTTTCAATAAGAGGTTGAAATGGAGGTCATAATGAGAGACGACGGAATCTGTCGCTCTCGATACGCCGACTCCGGAGACGAGCCAGCAGAGCAGGAAGAGAACGACCGACGAGAAAATAATCCGGATTTGATATCTTTGCCTTGAAGCTGGTGATATCGATGATCTCATTCTGCCTTCCTTTCAATTACCACTTCTATTACGTCAACTCCCTGGTTTTGTTTCGATCAGGAAGGCGTTTATTCCGGCGGGACCGGGACGGCGAGGTCGAGGGCGATCTTCCATTGGCCTTCCGGCGTTTTCCT
>DQHV01000357.1 GCA_003524335.1 Candidatus Aminicenantota bacterium
TCCGTGAGAATTTATCCGAAGGCGCGGCGTCTCTCTCTCCTGTGAGGGTCACGATGTCGTCTTTTCTCATGTTTCCTCCTGGGACCGGGGATGGAGGCAGTATAGGCGGGGCAGGGGGAAAAGGCAATGGAAGGGGAGCCAGGTTGATTTGGACGGGGGCGTAAAATATAATGAACGCCAGAATCTCCGGACAAAGTGGGTTGCGGGAAATACGGGAATGAACCTTCTGGCGTTCCTCCTCATAGGTGTTCTGTCCTTTCAAAACGGACCGCTCCTCACGGGAAACAAGGATAGGCAACAATTCTTGCAGGTTTCGCTACGGGCATCGGCCTTGCGCTCTCGAGGTGAGTATGAGAAGGCGGCTGCGGCCCTCCAGGAGGCGAAGTCGATCGCCGAGCAGGCCAACCTCGATCATAGTCAGAGGCAGTGCCTTATGAGAATGGCCCTTTTGAGGTGGGACTTGGGTTCAATGGCCGAAGCCGAAGCATTATTCTACGAGGCTATGCTCGCCTTTCAAAACGCCGGCNNCGACATGAGGGCTTCTGAGTTCTGCGCGAAATGCGTGAAGCTCACCCGGCTCTATGACGAGGGAAAGAAAGACCGAGATGCCAAATATTACTTTCGTTCGCTCGAGCGCTTTCAAGAAGCCATAGCGCTAGGACGAGATACCGGCATTCCGGATTTTGAGCTGAAATGCCTGCGACAACAGAGCCTGACCTACTGGGAGATGGGACGGCTCGATTCCTTCCTGGCCTGCAATGTCCAGGGCCTGAAGATCTCTTCGGAGATCCATCATGATATCGAGAAAGGACGTTGTCTGAACAATATCGGGATCACCTATCACAGGCAGAATGAATTCGCCCAAGCCGCGGAGTATCTGGAGAATGCCCTCTCAACGATTCGGACAGCCGGGGACAGACCTTCCGAAGCGGAGTGCCTCAGCAACCTGGGCCTCCTTTATCGCGATCTGGGGAACTATGACAGGGCCCTCTATTTCCTGGACAGCGCTCTAGCCCTGGATAAAGACCTGGCTGATTGCGGATCGATCTCCACGGACTTAGAAAACATTGGCAGTGTCTTTCTAAGAAGAGGCCTTGATAGCAGAAGCCGGCAAGACCTGCTCGCTGGCTTGGCCGCGCTCCAGGAATGCGTTTCTATTCGAGGGCGGAGCAGAGCGGACGCTTCTGCAGGATTTACGGTGCTGAACAATATCGGGATCATTTACAACGAACTCGGGGAACATCGAGAATCTAGGACGTTTTTTCATAATGCGCTGAGAGCCGTTGAGAGAAGGGACTTCGTTCCGGAAAAAGGCCAGATCCTCAGCAACATCGCCGCGTCCTACCTTTACGAAAGCCGGTTCGACGAGGCCATCCGGCATTTCCGGGAGTCCTATGACATCGGCGTCGCGAATTCGCTCGAGAATGTCGTGATCGAGTCATGTTTTGGCCTTGGGAAGTGCTATGAGCTCACGCATGCCCGTTCCGCCGCGATCGATTTCTACCAGAGGTCCATCAGCGCTCTGGAGAACGTGCGGGACCGGCTCTCCTCCGAGCTCCTGACCATAGGATTCTCCCGTAACAAGCTGGCCGCCTACCAAAGCCTCATAGGGCTCCTCACGGCGGCATACCAGAACCAGCCCTCTCCGGAATTGTTGGAGCAGATATTCGGCTTCGTTGAGCGCGCCAAAGCCCGGGCCTTCCTCCAGCGTATCCAGGATGCGGATATCGATAGGACGGAGTGGAGTTCTTTTCATCTCAAGGAACGACAACAGCGACTCACCCAGAACATCGCGGAACTAACGGAACGGCTGTCAAGACAGGACTTGCATGAAGGGGAGAGGATGCTCATTCAGCGCGAGCTGGAGCATGAAGAAGATGAGTATCTTCGTGTCACGCTCGGCTTCAAGGAACAGCCTCAAGAGGGCCGTGGACGCGCCGCAGAGAGGATCTGCAGCCGGCAGGACATTCAAAGCCGGATCCTTGACGATCGGACGATCTTGCTGGAATACTTCATGGGCGAAGCACGATCTTATCTGATCCTCGTTGCGAAAGAGGGGATGGAGTTATTCGTATTGGGAGGCAAGGCCGAGCTCGAAAACTCCCTGCGCGCTTATCTCAAGATCATATCGGAACGATCTACTGAGGACGCGGCCATCCGCGGCGCATCCGAAAGGATCGGGCGGGAGCTATTACCCTTTCTGGGCGGGGCGCAGTATCCAGGTGCGTCCAGCCTCATCATCATCCCCGATGGGGTCCTCCATTACCTCCCTTTTGAGACCCTGAGAATCGATCACGAGGACGGTCCGAGATATCTGATCGAAGACTATACCGTATCGTATGGACCTTCTGCCTCATCCATACTCGCTCTCCACAGCATGCACAGAAACCGGATATGGAAGAAGGACCTTTTAGCTTTTGGCGGGCCTCTATACGATCCGGGCATCGCCCAAAAGGATGACGCCGCGTTACGTCAGGGGGCTGCGCTCAGAAGGCTAGGGAACGGACAAGCGTTC
>DQHV01000222.1 GCA_003524335.1 Candidatus Aminicenantota bacterium
TCTCCACCTGGCTCTTCACGGCGGCCATCCGCCTGTCCATCAGCCGCCACCGTTCCCAGAGGGCAAAGCCCCTTCCTCTCGATTCGGAAGGACCGGAACATCCGTCCCCCGGTCCCCAGGAAGTCCTGATCCGGAAGGAAGAGGCCCAGAAGGCCGGAAGCATCTGGTTCCTCGCCAGGACTCTGAAACCCCGCGAGTACGAAGTCCTCTGGCTGCGCTACTCAGAGGGNNGGAAATGCCGATGAAGGATATTGCCCGAGCCATGAGAAAGAGCCTGGTTGGCGTCCGCGTCCTGCTTCACCGGTCCAGGCTGAAGCTCGGGAAAAAGCTGAGGGCGCCCTCGCCGACTGCCGGCCTGGCCGAAGCGGCAGCGGCTGAGCAAAGGCTGTCCATTCTATGAGAAGGAGATGGAACATGCTGTGTTTTATCCATAAATGGAACCTTTCCCGGGCGTTCGACTCTGGTAAGCCGCTGGCCCGCCTGACCATGCGGCATCTCGTCCGCTGCGAAACCTGCCGCGAGTTCTCCCGGCTCGGCGAAGAGCTGGGACGGCGCCTGACCGATGACGCGGCCTTGCTTACCAGCGGCACTAGACCCGGGTTCGAAGACAGAGTGCGGCGAGCTATTGACACACCTGGGCTGGCCTCGACCACGTACGTGTTGCAGCCGAAGCGCCTGCGGCTGAGGCCGGTGCTGGCGGCGGCCGTGGCTCTCGCTGTCGTCGGGGTGAGTCTCATTTGGATGGTCAGGTCGCGACCGGCCAGGATGCCCCAGCTCGACCCGCTCTTCCGGCTCGAGGCCCAGCGGGCTTATCTCGTGAGCGCACTGCAGAGAGCCGAGTCCCCCTACCAGGAAGAGATCCTGGAGTTGAAGAAAACGCTCAAGTCGACGGCCGACTATCTCGCCGCCCGCTTCGACATCGGCCTCGGCGGGGACAAAAAGTAGCCGGCCCGTGTAAAACCAAGTCGCTTGACTGTTAGATAACCCATTCCTTATGATTCTCTGCTTGGCATACAGGATCCATTCCCATCGTGCCGGGGACATCAGCGCAGGATAGACCGGTCTGGACGCAGGAATTCAGCGACGGAGAGGATTTGGGTTCCCCTGAAGACACCCAGTCCGAGAAGATGTTTATCGTGACTGATGAGGAAATCCGCCTTTCCATCGACAGCCAGCTCCAGAAACTTGTCATCGGAAGGGTCTTTGGCAATGACGCGAATCTTGGATTCGACCCTCACAGCCTCCACAAACGGCAGCAGTTCGACCTCGATAATGGACTTGATCTCTTGGGCGGCGAGTTCGAACCTGGGATAAGCCAGGACTCTCAGGTATTCTTTGAGAACTTGAGAAGAAACGAGGAGCGTCATCTTACCTTTTTGCCAGAGCGGGATCAACCGGCTCGGGAGTCCTCTAAAAAGTAACGCCGAAATGATTACGTTGGTGTCGAGTACGACTCGCGGAGGTGTCTTGTCTTTTAATCTTTCCTCGCCCATGCGATGGCATCCTCGATGTCCTTCTCAGTCAACCCAAGGGCGGCTATTTTTTTTCTCGCCTTCGCGAGTGAGCTGTCGCTCAGCGAGGTCATTTTCACCGGCTCCAGGATAATCCTGCCGCCCTGGGTCTTGGCCTCGAAATATTCAATGTCCTTGAAGTCCTCCATGATTTTTTTGGGCAAGGTGACCTGGTTTTTATAGGTTCTTTTGCACAACATGGCGAACACCTCAACCGCAGTCTAGAGGAAGGCAAAGAAAATGTCAAGTAATGAAGTAATGCTTCATTGTTCGCGATGATAAATTGACTTTGTCCGGCCTTGATTTGATAATGGCCCCTGACCTAAACCAAGGAGGGAACGATGTCCAGAGAAAAAATCGTGCGCCGGGATTTCCTCAAGGTCATGCTGGCCGGTATTCCCGCGCTGTCACTCGACTGGGATTCCTTCCCGCGCGGCGATCGGCCGATAGGGAGCGCCGGGCGCAGCGCTCGCGCCGCCGCCGGCGAGTCCTGGGACGCCGTCGTCATCGGCGCCGGCCTCGGCGGGCTGAGCTGCGCCGCCGGTTTCGCCCGCCAGGGCTTTAAGCCTCTCGTCCTGGAGGCACACACCATCGCCGGCGGCTACGCCACCACCTTCAAACGCCCCGGCGGGTTCGTGTTCGACGCTTCCCTCCATTCGACGGGAGTCAGTGAACGAGACGGCATCCCCAACCTCATCGAGGGCTTTCCGGAGATCACAGACATCGAGTTCGTGCCGCACAAAGTCCTGTACCGCGCCATCTTCCCGGACTACGACATCCGCGTCCCGCACAAGGACGTCGACGGCTACATCAAACTCTTGATCGATCGGTTCCCCGAGGAGAAAGCGGGCATCGAGGGCCTCTTCCAGACGATGAGGGGGCTGGTCTCGGATCTCAACAAGTACCAGAGCGCCGGCGGCCAGGTCAACATGGCCAATTTCCCCAAGGAA
Source organism: Candidatus Aminicenantota bacterium (assembly GCA_003524335.1). Taxonomy (GTDB): domain Bacteria; phylum Acidobacteriota; class Aminicenantia; order Aminicenantales; family UBA8522; genus UBA8522. Next base: position 2,462 of record DQHV01000222.1, read on the forward strand.
TTCCCCTATCTCGTCAAATGCTTCAGCAGCACCTGGGGGACAATCCAGGATTCGCACATCAAAGACCCTAAGCTCAAGGCCGTGGTCACCGCCCTGTGGGGATACTTCGGGCTGCCGCCCTCGAAACTGGCGAGTCTTTATTACATCCTGCCTGTCATAGGCTATCTCCAAGGCGGCGGATACTATCCGGTCGGCCGTTCCCAGAAGATAAGCGACGCCCTTCGCCGGTTCATCGAAGAGCGCGGCGGCAAGGTAATGCTGCGGACGCGCGTCGAAAGCATCCTGGTCAAAGACCACGCCGCTTACGGCGTCAAGGCAGCCGACGGCGCCGAATACCTCGGCCGGGTGGTCGTCTCCAACGCCAACGCCTACGACACGGTCCACAAGATGTTGAACGAAGCCGAATACCTCAAGACCTACCTGGCGCGGATGGATACGTTTACGACGAGTCTCTCCTCCTTCCAGGTGTTTCTCGGCCTCAAGAAAGACCTCGTTGCCGAAGTCGGGATCAAGGACAGTGAGATCTTCTACGAGACCGGCTACGATGTCGAAGAAGGCTACCGGCAGGCGCTCAGCGCCGAAGTCGAAAAGGGTGGATACGGCCTGACTCTCTATGACAACCTCTACAAGGGGTATTCGCCGGAAGGCAAAAACACCCTCTCCATCATCGCGCTCCAGGGATACGACCCCTGGAAAAAATACGAAGCGGATTATTTCGCCGGGAAAAAGGATGCCTACCGGGCCGAGAAGGAGCGGATGGCCGACATCCTGATCAAGAAAGTCGAGGAGACGCTCTTGCCCGGGCTAAGCAAGGCCATCGAAGTGAGGGAGGTGGCGACACCCTTGACCAACGTGCGCTACACGAGCAACTACCGGGGCGCGATTTACGGCTGGGACCAGACCGTCGAAAACAGCGAGCCGCGGCGCCTCCCCCATAAGACCCCGATCAAAAACCTCTATCTCGCCGGCGCCTGGACGCGGCCGGGCGGCGGGTACGGCGCCGTCATCCCGAGCGGGCTGCAGTGCTTCGCCGAGATCATGGAGGAGTGGAAAAAAGAGAACCGTCCCCTTTTTCAATCCCGATAAGCGCCTTTTTTGTGGCTCATGCGCAAGATGATGACTTTTTTATCCACCCTATCCAGAGTGTAAATGACGCGGTAATCCCCGTGCCGATAGCGATAGAGCCCCTTNNTCCATCTGGCCAACTGTTCGCAATCCCCGCTGTCGGTGCGCGTCCGCGGGGCGATTGAGAGCTATCTCGACGACTGGGCTGAAACCGGCATGAACTGGGAAAAATGGATGGAGGAGGTCGACTCGTCCAAACGAGAATTCGCCCGGCTCGTCGGCGCCGTCACCGGCGAAGTGTCCATGCACGGCTCCGCTTCCCAGGCGATAAACGCCGTGGCCAGCTCATTTGATTATTCGGGAAAGAGGAACAAGGTCGTGGTGACGGAAGCCGATTTCCCGACCGTCGTCTTCATCTGGAAGGCCTGCCTCAGGCTCGGAATCACCCTGGAGATCGTGCCCGTCGTCGAGGGGGAGATCGATCCCGCCTCATACGAAAGATATGTCGACGACCGGACGCTCATCACCTGCATCCCCCAGGTCTATTATCAAAACGGGTTCAAGCAGGATATTGCCCTGATCGCGGAGATGGCCCACAAGAAAGGCTCGCTCGTATTCGTGGACGCCTACCAGGCCCTGGGTACTGAGCCGGTGGATGTGCGGCAGATGGATATCGACATCCTCGTCTCCGGGAATCTCAAGTATCTTCTCGGGATGCCCGGCTCGGCCTATCTCTTCGTGAAGCAGGAGCTGATTCCCAGGATGAAACCCACGTCGACCGGCTGGTTTGGCCAGGAGAACCCGTTCGCTTTCAACATCCGGGATTTCCGGTATGCGGGCGACGCCCGAAGGTTTGATACTGGAACGCCGATCGTCATAGCCGCCTATGCCGCCCGCGAAGGAATGCGGATCATCAACGAGATCGGCGTTTCGAGAATTAAGCCCTGGATCGATGAACTGTCGCGCTACGCCATCCGGGAGATCGAAAAGCGGGGGTTCTCGACCACATCCCCCAAAGACATCGCCAAGAAAGGGGCGGTCACATCCATCCAGGTGCCGTCTCCCCAGGATGCGGAAGCTCAGCTGAAAAAACGCGGGATCATCGTCTCGGCCCGGGGGCCGGTCGTCCGCCTGGCCCATCATTTCTTCGTGACACCGGAGGACATCGACCGCGCCCTGGACAGCCTGGAGGAGATCGTCGGCCTGAAATCAAAAGGATAAGCGCTCCGCTCTCATGGCAGAGAACGATTCCGTCCCAAGGCGAGAAACCTTTTCCTCCATCTTCGGTGTCGTGATGACGATGATCGGAGTGGCGGTCGGCCTCGGGGCATTCTGGCGCTTTCCCTATATGGTCGGCCGTTTCGGCGGGTCCGCCTTCGTCCTTTTCTATATGCTGATCACTCTGTTCATAGGGATACCCGCTCTGATGGCGGAATGGACGCTGGGAAGATATACACGGCGGGGAACGCTGGGCGGCTTCGAGAAGGGCGGATTCCCCGGAGGGAAGTGGATCGGCTTTTTTCTCTTCGTCATAGTCGTTTTCGCCACCGGCTACTATTCCAACGTCGTCGGGTGGGTGGTGTTCTACGGCCTCGGGCAGCTCCTCCAACCCCTGCACCNNGCACCTGGAGCTCAACGCGGCCGCGATCCTCCCTCCGCAGAAAGGATTCAGCCTGACTTCATTCCTCCTCCAGCTCCTGATGACGGCGTCGGTCATATTCAGCTGCGGGGTGGTCCTCGTCAAAGGTCTGAGAAAGGGCATCGAGAAAACCAGCAAGTGGATCGTTCCTCTTGTCTTCGGCTTTCTGCTGATCTTTATCGTGAGGTCAGTCACCCTGAAGGGCGCCGGCGAAGGAATCCGCTGGTTCATCCTGAAGTTCCGCTGGAGCGAGCTCACGCCCGGTGTAATGGCGGCCGCCCTGGGGATGGCCTTCTTCTGTCTGTCCCTCGGCGGGACGTTCATGGTCATGTACGGTTCCTATTTGGACGGACAAACCCGAATTCCCAGGAATGCGGTGATCACAGGGCTCGGAGCTTCCTTAGCCGGAATCCTGGCAGGGCTCGCCATTTTCCCGGCCGTCTTTTCGTTCGGGCTAGAGCCCAGTTCCGGTCCCGGGCTCATTTTCATGACGCTGCCGAAGACCTTCGCCCTGATGCCCCTCGGCTGGGTTTTCGGGGTTATCTTTTTCGCCGGGCTCTTCGGCATCGCCTACCTCTCCGATGTGGCCGCTTTCGAGGTGCTGGTCGGCGGCGTCGTCGATAACACAAACACCCCTAGAAAAAAGGCGGTGTTCATAATCTGCGCAACCGTCTTCGTTCTTTCCCTGCCGCCGATGATTAACAACCGGATCTTCATCCCCTGGGATCTCGCCTTTGGCTCGGGGATGCAGGCCCTGGGATCGCTCCTGGCCGTTATCACGGTGGTCTGGTCTATCAAGAGGTCTGAAGCTCTAAGGGAACTGGCCGCAGGAACGGATAAGCCTTTCCCGCGGGCGCTTTACTGGTGGATGCGAATCGCCGTGCCCCTGGCCATCCTCCTCGTCGGCATCAACTGGATCCTGGAGTCAGTCTTCAAGGTCAGCCTCACCGGTTGACGGCTATCTCTCACGATAGGCTTCGCTTCGATGCCTTATGTACAAGATAATGACTTTTTTATCCGCCCTGTCCAGAGCGAAGATAACGCGATAATCGCCGTGCCGATAGCGATAGAGCCCCTTGAAAATTCCCTTGAGAGGCTTTCCTAGGCCAAGAGGATCGCCGGCGAGGCGGCTTTTGACAGAATCGACGAGCGAACGGGCCGTTTTGTGATCCAGCGACTTAAGGTCCTTGAGGACTCCCTCATTCCAGATGAGGCTATAGGCCAAGTTCCTTCTCCAACTCTTCAGTCATCAAATACCTGGCGTTCTTGTCGTTGAGCCTGTCCAGGGCAACGTAGGCTTCTTCGTACTCGTCGAGCGCTTGTTCGATCATCTCCCTGATGAAGGACGTTTTCGTTCGACGGGTTTTCTCGGCCAGTTTGTTCAGACGCTTGAAGACCGTATCATCGAGCCGGATGGAGAATGTTGTCATAGACATCACCTCTGTAATACATATAATACACGTCCTACGAGATGTCAAGCGGGAAATTGACTAAAAAAATTCTCCCTCCTCCCCTGGTGGGAGGAGGTCGGGAGGAGGGGGATTTCTATGGTTCGTGGGCGCCCTCAAAGGCCGCGGAAAGCTAATGAAGAGAGCGCTTGCCTCTAACATCCATATGGTCAAGACGATCCCCGGCCTATTTATTCTCAGCCCTACGAAAAAACTAGCAACTGCAAAATCTTATGAGAAGAAATGCTTAAAGGCCGGGACGACGCTGATTTTTTGACCGCGGGAATCCTGAACATATTCTTTATCGCGGGAAATGATGATCGCCTCGCTGACTTTAAACTTCTTCATAAAAGCCCGCACGCCGCCGGTTTCGATTTTGCCGTATTTTATCTCTATGGGCAGGGGAGAAGGACCATCCAGGATGACATCCACCTCATTCTTATAGGGGTCTCTCCAGAAAAACTCGGAATTCAACTGGTTCACGACCGAGCTCTCAAAGACTCTTGACCGGGAATGATCATCCTCCTTAAAAAGAAGCACCGGGGATACGACCGCCGGGTAGATTTTTTTTAACTTGCGCTCGACTTTTCTTCGGCTTCCCGCGAAATTGTGGAGCTTCCTGACGAGGAATGATTGTTCGAGATAGCTAAGGTAAAGAGAAAGCGTCTGGCGGGAGATCTTCAGGTCGTTCGCCAACGAAGCCAGGTCGATTATCTGACCCGGATCGTCCATGAAAAGAGTGAGAAGGCTTTCCAAAACCGAAATTTCCTTGATCCTGAACAGATTGGGGATGTCTCGGTAGATGACCTTTTCGACAATGCTCTCTTTGATATATTTCCGGATGATCTCCGCATCTTTGACGCCGACCATAAGACACTGGACAGACGTGCATTCTGGTAATCCAGAATTGATCGCTGTCCAGCTTGTGCCGTTGTCTCTGGACATAAAGACACCGCCTCCCCGGGTGGATGCAAAAAGATTCGGACCGCAGACCACAAGGTCGGTAATCGTGCCACATCCCGGACCGCCGGATGGCACCCATTGAGCGCCCGAAGGCTGCGCGAAGGAGAGCAAAATACCCATGCCGGTAAGAAAAATGGCCACCAATTTTTTCGTCTGAGACACCCCCTGCTTTTCATAAATCGATTACCCCCGTCTCGAGAAAATCTTACCGCTACCCTTAGACCGGTGTCAAGGAAAGAAAGGATTCCGGTTATTCGTAGTGCGTCCAGAGCCGGATGATCTTCACGGTTTTTTCTTTCTCGAGGACCTGGTAGATCAGACGGTGCTGAATATTGATACGCCGTAAACAAGCGCCCGTCAGGTCNNTTGAGACCGTCGATGATAGACTCGCGCATGCCCGGGACGGACAGGAACTCCTCCACCAGGTTCAGAAGCCGGGTGAGGTCATCCCTCGAATTGAAAAATTGATTGGAAGAATTTGCCGGGTGCCGCGTCTAAATCACTGGAAGGAGATGACTATGTCAAAAACAAAAAACATCGCTTTGGCGGCCTTTGTCCTGCTGGCCCCCCTGACCCTGTGCCTCGCGCAGGAAAGCGTCAATGTCAGCGGCGAATGGGATCTCACCATTAACACGCCCCGCGGCGAAATGACCTCCACGGCCAAGTTCGTCCAGGAAGGCGAGAAGCTCACGGTGACCATGATTAGCCCGCGCGGCGAATCGACGGGCACCGGCACGATCAAAGGAGCCGACATCGAGTGGACCGTTACCCGCGAAACTCCCCGCGGACAGATGACTATCACCTACAAGGGAAAGGTCGAGGGCAACACCATGAAGGGCGAAGCCCAGATGGGCGACTTCGGCACCGCGGAGTGGAAGGCCGCCAAAAAAACGGCCTGATAGATCAAGGAATTAAAACCTCTCGCTGAGGCGGGCACTTGCTTTGAGCCCCGCTTTTCGGTAAGGTCTTAGACTTGAACTTTTCAGCCTGCGGGTACGCGAGAGAATGACTAAGGCCGGGTCTGCCTTATTGCTTCTCCTGGCCATTTTCTTTTCTCCAGGGCTCCTCCCCCGTTCCGCCGCCGAGGACGCCGTCGGGAAGGCCGGTGCCTCGCCCGCCTCTCCTTCGCCCTCCGTCTACGACTTGCAGCGGCGGATCGACACCGTCCTCAACAGGTCCAGTTTGCGGAAGGTCCTTTTTTCCGCCCAGATCGTAGACGCCGGGACGGGCGAAGCCGTCTACGAGAAGAATCCGCACTTGGCCCTCATGCCGGCCTCGAACATGAAGATCGTCACCTCGGCCGCGGCCCTCGAATACCTGGGGAGGGATTTCGCTTTCGTCACCCGGGTGGGGCTGTGCGGGGACGCGGTCGTCGTCAAGGGAAGCGGCGACCCCCTCCTCGGCGACAAGGAGACGGAAACTAAGAACGGCTGGCGGTTCCAACCGTTCATCGGAGAAATCGCCGCCCGGCTCCGGGAGCTGGAGGTCGCTTCGGTCTCGGATATCCTCATCGACACCTCGATTTTCGACAACCAGCGCGTCCATCCGAGCTGGCCCTTGAATCAGCTCCATCAAAAGTATGCCTGCGAGGTGAGCGGCCTGAACTTCAACGGCAATTGCGTCGATATCTCCGCCGCCAATCGGAACGGGAAAGCCGTCCTCGCCCTCGACCCTCCGACCGATTATGTCAAGCTCATCAACGCTTTGACCGTTTGGCGGAGCCGGAGGAGCTGGTTCAGTGTCCACCGCACGGATGTTCCCTGCGAGCTTCTCGTCCAGGGAAACTGCCGGACCGCGGCCGGGCCATACGCGGTGGCTGTCCAGAACCCGGCGCTTTTTTTCGGCCGGCTGCTCCGGAACGCCCTGATCGAGGCGGGAATCGGAGTCGGAGGCGAGGTCCGCGAGAGCCCGGCGCCCGAGGGCTGCGAATTCAGACCGCTGGCCGAGCACGCGACCTCGATCGGCGACTGCCTGCAGCGGACGAACAAGGACAGCCTGGGCCTGGCGGCCGAAGCCATGTTCAAGAGGCTCGGGGCCCAGTCCGATCCCGACGGAAAGCGGGGAAGTTGGGAAGGCGGCCAGAAGGGCCTGTCCGGCTACCTGCGGGGACTGGGAGTTGACGAAAGGGAGTTTGTGATCGCCGACGGCAGCGGCCTCAGCCGGGATAACCGGCTGAGCGCCAACGCCCTGACCCGAGTCCTGATGCATCTCGCGGCCGGCGCCGACTGGGAATTCTACGAGAACTCGCTGGCCGTGGGCGGGCTCGACGGGACCATCGAGAACCATTTCTGGGAGAAGAAGTACCGCGGCCGGGTCCTGGCCAAGTCCGGTTATATCCAAGCCGTCCGGGCGCTTTCCGGAGTCGTCCGCACGGACAGCGGTGATTATATCTTTTCCATCCTGGCCAACAAGGCCGGAAGCGGGGCGCGCACGGCCATCGACGGCGCGGTCAAGGCCGTCATCGACTGGGCCGCCCGCCTTTAATTCGGCGCCCGTGGTCTAAACAACAAAAAACCATGGGGCCTTAGACATTCAATTTGACACCGCTTTCAAGTCTTGTTAATCTTAACCAAACTTCGGGAGAAAGCAGAAGCGGCCATGAAATGCCCTGCCTGCCAGGCTGATAATTCCTCGGACAGCCGATTTTGCGGAAAGTGCGGCTCCGCGATCGGAGAACTATCGGGCACCCTAACCTTTCCGGAATCCGAAGAGGCCAGGATCAAGAAGGAACGCCGTTTCTCTCCGGGAGAGAAGTTCGGCGAGCGATACACGATCATCGAGGAAGTGGGCCGGGGGGGGATGGGGACGGCATACAAGGCTGAAGACAAAGAGCTGGGGACCACCGTCGTACTTAAGATGATCCGCCCCGACCTGGCTTCAAGGCCCGACATGGTCGAACAATTCAAGAAGGAAACTTTGCTCGGCAGGGCCGTCAGTCATGAAAACGTCGTCCGCATCCATGATCTGGGCGAGGTCGACAAGATCAAGTACATCTCGATGGATTATATCAAGGGAGAGAATCTGAGCGAGCTGATCCAGACCTCAGGGACCTTGACGCTGGCCACGTGCCTTAATATCACCTGGCAGATCGGCCAGGCTTTGAAGGCGGCTCACCGCAAGGGAATTGTCCACCGGGATCTCAAGCCCTCGAACGTCATGATCGACAATTCCGGCAGAGTCTTTGTCACAGACTTCGGGCTGGCTAAATCCGTCGCCGTGCCGAAGGGGCATCCCGACAGAAGGCTCGTCGGAACCCCAAAATATTTTTCGCCGGAACAGGCCCGGGGCGAGGAGTTGGACCAGAGGTCGGACATCTACTCGCTGGGCGTCATGATGTATGAGATGGTCACTGGGGTTCCTCCCTTTGATGCCGACACCATGGAAGGCTACGCCCATATGCACATCTCTCAAAGGCCTTCCCCGCCCTCCAAGATCAACCGCGCCCTCCCCCCTTCTTGTGAAAAAATCATCCTCAAGTGCCTGGAAAAAAGGAAGGAAGACAGATACCAGAGTGTNNGGCCGTGATTCTCGTCATTATCCTGAGGGTTTTTTTCCCGCCAACTCGTCCGTCACCACCTCGACCGCCGGGCAATTCAGTCGCCATCATGTACGCCGTCAACAATTCGGGAGATAAGAGCCTCGACAAATTGCTCCGCTGGGGAATCGCGGATCTTTTGACCACTGACCTGGCTCAGTCCAAGCTTCTCCGCGTCTTTCCCCTGGATCGGTTGATGCAGATGCTCGAAAACATGAATCAGCTGGAGGAAGAGCAACATCTATCGAAAACTCTTGATAGAATTGCCGACAAGGAAAACATCGAGTATTTTGTCCTGCCCAGTTTTACCAAGGCGGGCGACAGCCTCAGGATCGATATCAAGGTCCAAAGAGCCAGGGCCAAAGAGATCCTCGACACGGCCTCCATTGAAGGAAAAAAGGCGGAAGATCTCTGGTCCATGGTGGACGATTTGAGCCGGGAAGTGAAAACCGCCCTCAATCTTTCTCCGGCAGAAATCGCCGGAGATTACAGCCAAAGGTTGGACCAAATCACAACCGGCTCAGTCGAGGCGCTGCGATATTATGTGGAAGGTCAACAGTATCTGGTCCAGGGCAATTTTGAGGCCAGTGTCCAATCCTTGGAGAAGGCCGTAGAGAAAGACCCGAATTATGCCATGGCCTACCGGGCCCTGGCCGAGGGCTACGCCTACCTAGGCGACCATGATCAGCATAAAAGATACCTGAGGAAGGCCTTAGCTCTCGTAGACCGCGTTTCGGAACGGGACCGCTATGTCATCCAGGGATACGCCGCCATAGTTCTGGATGAATCTCCCCTGCCAGCGATCGAGAGCTACAAAAAGTTGATCGAGCTCTATCCGCAGGACGAGGCCGGATATATCTATTTGGGGGCGATTTACCGGAATCTTGAAGAATGGGACCCGGCAATTGAACAGTATGAGAAAATCCTGAAGATCAACAATCGATCGATGACCCCTTACGACAACCTCACTTTTATTTACACTTCTCAGGGCCGGTATGAAAAAGCGATGGAGATGATTCAGACCGGCAGGCAGGTTTTTCCCAACGAGTCTCTTTCGTTTCTCAGGCCAAGCGTAATGATTTCTGTTATCCAGGGCCGTTATGACGAAGCAGCCGCCGAGCTCAAAGAGCCGCTCGCGCGCGCGCCCGATGATCCTGACCTTTCCGAACTCGAAGGCAACATCTTCCATCTCCATGGGGATTTGACGTCCGCCCGGACGACTTATCGACAACTCCAGCAAAAAGAAGAAGCCGACTCCGAGCCACCCGGCTTCCGAGGACGGCTCTGGCTGGCCTATCTTCATTTGCTGCAGGGCGAATATCGCCAGGGCCAGGAGGAAATTCTTGCGGGTATTCAAATGGCCCAGAAGTCCAAGCGGGTTTATGATGAGCTTGAATTTCGTCTGCTTTATGCTTATTCCGAACTTCAACTCGGGCGCTTCCCCGGAGTCATCGAAGCCCTGAAACCGGTGCTGGAGATATGCCAGAACATCTCGGCCAAAAATACCCCCAAGTTCGCCCTGCTCTTGTCCGGAATCGCTAATCTCGGTATGGGTCAAATCGAAGAAGCCTGGAAAGTCGGGCAGCAACTCCGCCGACTGATTGAAGTCGGTGGCTGCCCCAAACACATGAGGCATTATGACCATCTCATGGGGCGGATCGCTTTGGCCGAGAAGCATCCGGCAGAGGCCGCCCGCTATTTTGAAGAAGCCATCTCCTTGCTGCCGGCTCAAAGAGAAAATTCGGATGAGCATGCTTTCTATTATGATGCCCTGGCCGCGGCTTACTACCAAGGCGAAGATTTTCCGAAGGCCCAGGAAGCCTATGAAAGGACTATTTCCTTGACGACGGGAAGGCTGCCCTGGGGAGACATCTATGCCCGGGCCTTCTATTGGCTGGGGAAAACCAGCCAGAAAATGGGGAAGGTCCGGGAGGCATCTGCCTATTACGAGAAGTTCCTGAAGCTGTGGGAAAATGCGGACCGCGGGAGGCCGGAGGTTGTCGACGCAGCGGCGCAGCTTGCGCTGCTGAGGAAAGCTTCTTAGCAAGCCTCCCGCGGCGTCCTGATCTCGTTAATTCGGCTTCTTAAATTGTTCCAAAAGCCGCCCTTTTTCTCTTCTCCACATCTTGGCCCCTCCGCAAACCAGCGCTGGGATCCGGCCGATCTTTCCGCTGGTCAAGGCGGC
>DQHV01000240.1 GCA_003524335.1 Candidatus Aminicenantota bacterium
CTCGGCCGCGGCGGCATTCACAATGCACGCGCGCAGCGCCTGCCCCGCCTCGTGCACGACGCAGGCGCCGCAGACGCCCTCGCCGCAGCCGTACTTGGTCCCGGTGAGCCCGAGCTCGTCACGCAAGATCCAGAGGAGCATGCGATCGGAGTCCACGTCCAGGCTGACGGGCCGGCCGTTGATTTCGAAGCGGATCGTCTCTTTCATACCCTTCCCCTTCCTTATAAAACGCTTCCGATTTCATCTATATCACCGTGAATCCCTAAACGTCAAATGGCGTTGGCTGCTAAATAAGACTTGCCCAAGCTCCGTGAGGTCAATATAATCCGCCGAAGGAGGCTTGAAATGAAACATCGATTCGGAAAAATCACCGTTTGGCTTTCGCTTGTTCTTGTCCTTGCCGTCTTCGGTTTTTCCCAGGAGAAAAAAGAAGAGCCCATAATCGCTCTCGTCGGCGCGACCCTCATCGACGGGACCGGAGCGGCACCGGTCGCCAACGCGACAATCCTCATCCAGGGCCAGAAGATCAAGGCCGTGGGGTCGTCCGCGAAGGTCCAGGTCCCCTCCGGCGCCCAGAAGATCGATGTCGCCGGCAAATGGATTCTTCCAGGGTTCATCGATTGCCACATCCACACCGGCTACCCCTATGACAACATCCAGTACTTCACCGATAGCGATAGCTTGGCTACGCTCCGCAGCTTCCATATCCTGGACATGTATCTGCGGAGTGGAGTGACGGCGGTCCGCGACGCCGGGTCGTCGGTCGAATCCATGCAGGCGCTCCTGGCCGCCCAGGCATTCGGATATATCGACAGCGTTCGGCTATTCGCCTGCGGTAACCTGATTACGGTCACAGGCGGGCACGGCGACGGTCTGCGAGGGGTGTCGGCCGTCGACGGGCCGTGGGCCTGGCGCAAAGCCGTCCGCGAGATGCAGAAGGCCGGTTTCGGGCACATTAAGATCTCGCCAACCTTCACTCTCGAGGAAGCAGAGGCGGCCGTCGATGAGGCCAAGACGCTCGGCCTGCGGATCACGGCCCACGGCGGCGGCCAATCGGACACTACCCCGACGACCATGACCCGCATCGCTGTCCAGGCAGGCGTCCAGTGCATCGAGCACCTCAACGAGATGGAGGACGACGTCCTCGACCTGATGGCCCAGAAGGGCGTGTATAGCGTGCCAACACTTGCGGTCTACCGGGAGCTATATAAGGTCAAGGGGGTCCCGCCCGTTCTCGTGGAGAAACGGCACTGGACGCAGTCCATGCACGAGACGCTCTTCAAGAAGGCCCGGGAACGGAAGATCCTCATGGGCATCGGCACCGACGGCGTGGGCGGGTTTATGAAGCTCTATCCCGGACTCTACTTCACCGAGCTGAAGTACTTCGTCGAAATGGGGGTGAGCCCGATGGAGACGATCGTGGCGGCGACGAAAAACGGAGCGGTGATACTGGGGAAGGATGATGAGCTCGGGACGGTGGAGGCAGGAAAGTTGGCCGACCTTCAGGTCGTGGTCGGCGACCCGCTCAAATCCTTCGACGTCCTCGGCAAGCCCGAGGTCGTCATTGTCGGCGGCAAGCTCCACCGGTTTTAGAGAGATCGCTAAGGCCTATTTGGCCTGATCTTCTTCCTTTTCTTTTCTCTTCTTGGTCAGGGCGGTCTTAAGCTTCTCGGCGAACAACCCGCCGAAGGTGATTTCCTTCGCGGCTGCGGGCTTGGGCTCTTCCTTCTTTTCCCGGGCGGCGATCTCTTCTTCCGCTTCTTCTTTTTCCTTGACGGCGGCGAGAGCCTCCTGTTCGCCTTCGGCTAGCTCGATCCGCTCCTCGATCACCCGGCGCTCGCTCTTGCGGGGCCGCGGCCCCCTCTCTCCCTCGACCTTGGGCTTCTTCTTCCTGACCGGCTTTTCCTTGGCCGGGGGCAATTCGACTTTGACCTTTTCGACGGCCGGAGCGATCTGAATCGGGACGGGAGGAAGGATCTCCTCCCTTTCGATTTCTTCTTCGGGAAGGGCCCCTTCGAGGACGGCTTCCTCAGGCGCTTCCAAAGCCGGCGCTTCCCCGGCCTCGATGGGCAGCTCTGGCCTGACTTCTTCGATAGCCTTGCGGGGCTCCTGGTAGAAGAAGATGCCCTTCTTCTTTTCCGAGGTGCTGAATTCCGGGGAGTTGAGGAGGGTTGTCTCGACATCCTCCTGGGTGGTCTGCTTGAGCATATCCACCAGGTGGTAAGCCCTGAGAAAATGGAGGGAGTGCCCGTCGGATTCCAGGCTGAAATTCTGGAAAATGAGGACCAGGAGGTCGTGGAGGTCCCTGTCTTCCCTCTGCTCATTCAGGGAGAGGAGTTGGGCCAGAGTCTCTTTCTCCAGGAAGATGATCTTGTTCGGCAGGGCGAAGGTAAAGGCCTCGGCTCCCGGGCTGGTGAAACGATCCTCTGCCGGGTTGTAGTTCAGCTGCGGCACGGAGATCTTTTTTTTGGATTTCTTCAGCCAGAAGTTGAACTGGCCGGGGCCTTTTCTCTCCAGGGTCAGGCTGGTGCCCTGGGGGATGTTGTTGACGAGGAAGAACTCTTTCAACCCCAGGAAGCAGCCGGTCGGATAATAAAAGACCGTGTAACTCTTGTTCTCCTCGGCGTCCAGGAAAGTGTACTCCCGGGCATGGGAGAGCTCCTTGTTCAGGCTCCTGGGAACCCGCACTCCTCCTGACAGGACTTCCCGCCAGGTGAGATAGATCTTGAGAGGGAACTCATGAAACGTGCTGAGCTGGGGCTTCTCCGTCGTTTCGGTCTCCGGCAGCCTGGCCGGAGAAGCGGCCAGCGGGAGCTCATCCAGGAACGAGTTGAGGATTGTCTTGAGGTGCCAGCGTCCCCAGCCGAGGGGAGAGACGAAGACGAACTCCTTCTTGTACTTCTTTTCCAGGGCCGCATTGAACGATAGGCAGGTGATGTCGAAAAGGTTGTGGGAGGGCTCGAGGCCGAAGAGCCTGTTGATGAGCTCCTCGGTCGCGGCCGAGCGGCGTGTTTCCTGGAGGTGCTTTTCCGCTTCCCTGACCTTCTCCTCGGGGACTGCGACCTGGTTCTTGGCCAGTTGCCAATGATCGCTCCAATTGAAGAATTGTTCGGACTTGGAGAGGGCCGTCCGCAGGTTCTTCTCCAGGATTTTCATGTCCCGGTCGGTCATCGGGAGCTCGCTGAGGCGGGGGTCCTCGGCCTTTACCATTGTCTCGGGAACCAGGCCTTTTCCCTCGCAGTCGGAGGGGAGGAGGACCTGGGTCCTGGTCTTTTTCATGTAGTCGATATACTTCCGGAAAATGCCACCCCCCGTGTAATCCACCTCGAGCATCTCGCACTCGAAGCTCTTGTAGAAGATTTTTTTTATGACCTTGAAGACCACTGTCCCCTTGAAGTGTTCGACCGTCTTGCTGCTGACCGTCAGGGCTTCATCGTATTCCTTGTAGATGAGGTCGCCGACCTGATATTTGCAGTTGGGGTCGTACTTGAGGACGTCGGCGACCCTTTGGCTGGCGGTCTTGTAGAAGGCCAGTTTCTCGTTGATCTCCTTGAGAGAAAAAGGCCGGGGGACCTTCTCGAATTCCCGCTCGACGAAGGCGATATTGTCCGCGCTGACCTGCGTGAGGTTGTTCTCTTTATCCATTTTTCTCGGTTTTTCCCATCAATAATACCATAATCACCTTCTGGATATGAAGTCTGTTTTCGGCCTGGTCAAAGACGAGGGAGCCCGGCGAGTCCATTACCTCATCGGTGACTTCATCTCCCCGGTGAGCGGGGAGGCAGTGCATGAAGAACGCGCTTTTCTTGGCCAGGGCCATAAGTCCGCGGTTGACCTGGAAGGGTGAGAAAACCCGGACCCGGGCCTCTTTCTCGGCCTCCTGGCCCATGGACGTCCAGGTATCGGTGTAGACGGCGTCGGCGCCGGTCACGGCCTGGTGTGGGTCGCCGGTCAGGGTCAAGGAGAAACCCGTGTCTTTGCCGTCTTCTCTGGCCAGCTTGACAATCTGGGGGTTCGGCTCGTAGCCGGCGGGTGTCGCCACGGCCATCGCGCATCCGGCTTTGGCGGCCGCGAACATCAGGCTGTGGCAGACATTGTTCCCGTCGCCCACATAGGCGAGCTTGAGTTTCGAAAGGTCGCCCGCCTTCTCTTTGAGCGTCAAGAAATCGGCCATGGCCTGGCAGGGATGGAGGAGGTCGGAAAGGGCGTTGATGACCGGGATCTCCACGGCGGCCGCCAGGTCGATGATGTTCTGGTGGGCAAAGGTCCGGATCATGATCCCGTGGACCCAGCGCTCCAGGTTCTTGCCGACATCGTAGAAGCTCTCGCGCGCGCCGACCTGGCCGTCCGAAGGACTCAGGTAGACGGCGTGACCGCCGAGCTCGAGCATCCCGACTTCGAAAGTCATCCGGGTGCGCAGCGAGGGCTTCTGAAAGATCATGGCCAGCACCTTGTTCTTAAGCGCTTTGTGATAGTGATGGGGGTCGGCCTTTATCCTAACCGCCATGTCCACGATCTCGTGGAACTCGTAAAGGCTGATGTCGTGGATGGAGATAAAGTCTTTTTTCACCCGTTTCCTCCTAGGCGGCCGTGATCCGCGTCCCCGACCGGCTGAGCAGGGCGGCCTTGAGATGGCTGGCCGAGGTGATCAGGACCTCTTTCCCGCCCGCCTTGATGTATTCGATGGCGGCCTCGATCTTCGGGCCCATCGACCCCCGCGGGAACTGGCCCTGGGCCAGGTATTCTTGCGCCTGTGCGATGGTCATGGTTTCGATCGGCCTTTCCTGCGGTGTCCCGAAATCCAGGAAGACGCGTTCAATGCCGGTCAGGATGATGAAAAGGTCGACCTTGACCTCCCGGGCGATCAGGCTGGCCACGTAATCCTTGTCGATGACGGCTTCGACTCCCTCGAAGAGGCCGCGGCCGTTGATGATGATCGGGATCCCTCCCCCGCCTGCGGCGATGACGATCCGGCCGGCGCAGACGAGGTCCCGGATGATCCACTTGGAAACGATGTCGATGGGCTTGGGGGACGGCACGACCTTCCGGTGCCCCCGGCCGGCGTCCTCGACCATGGTCCATTTCTTTTCCTTGGCCAGCGCCTGGGCCCGGTACTTGGTGTAGAAGGGGCCCACCGGCTTGGTCGGGCTGGCGAAGGCCGGATCCTCCCTGTCCACGACGACCTGGGTGACCAGGGTGGCCACTTCTTTGTCGATCGAACGCGTCCGGAGTTCGTTGACGACCGCCTTTTCCAGCATAAACCCCATGCTGCCTTCGGTCATGGCGTCGCAGACGTCGAGGCTGAACGGAGGAATTTTGGTGACGGCTTCCTCCATCTGGATGAGCAGGTTTCCGACCTGGGGCCCGTTGCCGTGGACGATGATGAGCTCATACCCTTTGCCGACGATGTGAACCATCAGCCGGGCGGCGTGCTGGGCGTTTCGCATCTGCTCTTCCTGCAGTCCCCGTCCGTTCTCGGGGAGCAGGGCGTTGCCGCCGAAGGCGATGAGGGCGATCTTCTGTTTCATCAGAATCCTTTGAGCACGTCCTTGAGGGTGGGCGAGCCGATCTCCTCGAGTTCGTAGCGGACGCGGAGCATTTTTTTATTCGGAGTGATGACTCTGTTGAGGTCGATCGGTGTCGCGCTGATGATCAGGTCGCAGTCGATCCGGTCGATGGTCGCGTCCAGCTCCTCGGTCTGCTTGTCGCCGTAGCCCATGGCGGGGAGGACCCGGTCCAGGTGGTTGTATTTCTCGAACGTCTTCTTGATGCTCCCGACCGCAAAGGGGCGCGGGTCGACGATCTCGGCGGCGCCGTATTTCTGGGCGGCGACGATCCCGGCGCCGAACTTCATGCCGCCGTGGGTCAGGGTCGGGCCGTCCTCGATGACCAGGACGCGCTTACCGGCGATGGCCCCGCCGTCGTCGACGGTGATCTTGGAGTTGGCGCGGATGACGACGGCTGCGGGATTAAGGCTTTTGATGTTCGTCATGACGATATCGACCTGGTCCTTCCGGGCAGTGTCCATCTTGTTGATAACGATGACCTTGGCCCGGCGGAAGTTGGTCTCGCCGGGATGGTAGCGCCGCTCGTGGCCCGCCCGGTGGGGGTCGGCGACGACGANNCGCCGTAGGGCATCGGATGGCGGATGACGACGACCCTCCGGCCCTTAGCCTTGAGGAGGAGGGCTACTTTGCGGCTCGTCTGGCTCTTGCCGCTCCCTGTGCGCACGGCGCACACTGAAACCACGGGCTTCCGGCTCTTGATCATGGTGTCGTCGGGGCCGAGGAGGACGAAGTTGGCACCGGCGGCCATGACTTGGGAGGCCTTGTTCATCACATACTCGTGGGCGACGTCGCTGAGCNNCGATGTCCGGGATCTGGGTGGCGGTAAAGGCGACAACCTTAGAGGCGGGATTGTTGCGGAAGTAGACATTAAAGTTGTGGAAGTCTCTTCCGGCAGCGCCCATGATGATGACCTTCTTCATAATGATTGCTCCTTCTCAGACTGGGCGACCCGTCATTTGGGACAGACTGCCCCGTCAAAAAAATGAACGATTAGTATAATACAGACGCTCGGNNTTGGCTCCAAACCACGTCGCTTTTGTCCCGGCGAGCCAAAAACGACTCGCTTTCGGGACTCGCTCCCTCCTCCTCCGGAGGAGATCCGTGCCCGCTACGCCCTCAAACGGGTTTGTCGCCAACAGTCCCTCGCCTCGATAAGATCCAGAGAATATCTTGAGATATTCTGTTTTGAGTCTCGCCGTTATTTTTGCAGTCCGTGCTGAAGCTTGCTGTGCTTGACGCTGTAGAGGAAGTAAATGAGCAGGCCGGCCAGGAGCCACGCGCCGAACCGGAACCAGGTCACCTTGGGCAGGCTGTACATGAGGTAGAAGCAAAAGCCGACCGTGATCATCGGGGTGAAGGGCACTCCCGGCGTCTTGAACTTTCTCTCCACTTCGGGCCGCGTCTTTCTCAGGACGACGACCCCGATGGAGACGAGGACGAAGGCGAACAGGGTGCCGATGTTGCAGAGGTCGATGATCATCGTCAGAGGGAAAAGGCCGGCGATCAGAGCGGTTACTGTCCCGGTGATCCAGGTACAGATATGAGGAGTCTTGTGGACGCGGTGGACCCGGGCGAAGGAGGCGGGAAGGAGGCCGTCCCGGGCCATGACCATGAAGATCCTGACCTGCCCGTACAGGGTGACGAGAAGAGTCGAAATCATCCCGATGACGGCGCCAGTGGCGACGAGGGCTCCTCCCCAGCGGATGCCGATCCGGGCGAGGGCTGCGGGCAAGGCGTTGCCGACGTCGATCTCCTTAAAGGGGACCATGCCGGTCAGGACAAAGGCTACCGAGACGTAGAGAATGATGATGACACCCAGGCAGACCATGAGGCCCAGGGGGACATCGCGTTTGGGGTTTCGGGTTTCTTCCGCGGCCGTGGAGACGGCGTCGAACCCGATGTAGGCGAAGAAGATGATGGCCGCTCCGGCCATGATCCCCTTCCAGCCGAAGGGGGCAAAGGGGTTGAAATTGGCGAAATCGACGTGGGAGACGCCCAGGAAGACGAAGAGCAGGATCACGGCGATCTTGATGCCGACGATGATATTGTTGATCTTGGCGCTCTCCCGGATCCCGATGTAGAGGATCCAGCTTATGCCCATGGTGATGAGGATCGCGGGGAGGTCGACGACTCCGCCGGAAAAGACGACCTTGCCCGCGGCGGACGTCGTCAGGGGCGGCGTAATCAGAGCTTTGGGTAGTTTAAGCCCCATCTGGGTGAGCAGCGGGATGAAGGTGGTCGACCAGCCGGAGGCGACGGCGCTGGCCGCGACCAGGTATTCGAGCATCAGGTCCCAGCCGATAATCCAGGCGACGACCTCGCCGAAAGCCACATAGGAGTAGGAATAGGTGCTTCCGGCGACCGGGAACATGCAGGCCAGTTCGGAGTAGGTGAGGGCGCAGAACGCGCAGGTGACCGCGGCGATGATGAAGGAGAGCAAGATGCCGGGCCCGGCCAACTGGGATCCCTGGCCGGTGGCCACGAAGATTCCGGTCCCGACGACCGACCCGATTCCCAGGGCGGCCAGGTCGACGGCCCTCAGGTTCTTTTTAAGCAGCGTGTGGTCGGACGCTTCATTGATTTGCGCGGGCGTCTTGGTGACCCAAATGTTCACGGCGACCTCCGGAGAAGAGACTGAAAATACTCATAGAAGAATGAGTTATGATACTCAGATTGCAAGCGCCATACAATTAAAAAATAAGGAACCTGGCTACTGGCCGTCGGCCTCCTTCTTCCAGGCCTGGTCCTTCCGGTCGTATCCCCTGTCTCCCTTTTTCGTGGAGTGGGGCTTGCTGGGCGGCGGGAGCGGCCGCCGGACCTGCTTCCAGGCCGGCTTTTGGCGCCGGTTAACCTGATGCGGCATCTGTCCTTCCTTTATTTTGTCATTGCGGGCAAGCGAAGCAATCTCATCCTAAAGCCCGATGATCTCGGCTTCAAGCCTTTCCGGGTCGAGCAGTGAGACCGTGCTCTTGCCGGTGAGCCAGCCGCCGGCCTCGCCCGGGTTGAGGAGGAGCGTTTTGCCTTCCCTCCGGATGTTCGGCTTATGAGTATGACCAAAGATGATGACGTCGTATTTCCCCGACGAAGCATAGGTCGCAACCGAGAAATGATAATGGACAAGGAGGACCTGGCGGCCGCCGTGGGTGAAGAGGAGCGGCGCGTCCTGGATCTCCCCGAATTTTTCCAGGGCTATTTCTAAACCTTGCTTCTCGCCGTCACAATTCCCAAAGACCGCTTTGATTGGGCACCCGAGAGCCTCCAGCTCCCGGGCCGCAAACGGCGCCACCACATCGCCTGCGTGAAGGACTAGATCGCACCCGGCGTCCTTGAACAGCGTCACCGCCTTGCGGACCTGGGTCACGTTATCATGGGAATCCGACATCACCCCGATCATCGCTTTTCTCCTCCGAGTAATTATAGCGCCTTTTGACCTTGGCTGAGAAGGGCTTCCTCTGACCTCTGGAAAAACCCTGATCCCGGCCGGCCCGAACTCGAGGACGGCCGCCAGCCCCTGCGCTCCCTGCAAAAATAGTAGGGTTATTCAGAATATATTTCCCTGCGGTGTCCGACTCAGACAACCAGGACGATAAGGCGGTCTGGCCGCCTGGTCCTTGACACTTCCAGGCTAAATTCTTTATTATACTAGCCGTTCGCCGAAGAAACAGGCGCGTGGCTCAGTGGTAGAGCGCTTCCTTGACGCGGAAGAGGCCGTGGGTTCGATTCCCTCCGCGCCTACCATCGAACAATTGAGTATTCAAGAGGTCGTGTAGAAGGTTGTATCTTTCGCTATCCCCCCTGTTGAATACCTTTAAACCTTAAGGATTGATGAGATGAACATCAAGGTCGATGGGGTTGTTTTCTCTGTGGAGAAAGGGACCCGGCTCCGGGATATCCTCGGGCAGCTCAAGCCGGCCAAGACCCCTGTCCTGGCCGGAGTGGACGGCGAGGTCGTCGGGCTCGATTTCCGCCTGGAGAAAGACGGCGACGTCCACCTGATCTACTCCGACTCGGACGAGGGCCTCGACATCCTCAGGCACAGCGCCTCCCACCTGATGGCCCATGCCGTACTCGATCTTTTCCCGGGGACCCAGGTCGGGATCGGCCCCGCCATCGAGAACGGGTTCTACTACGATTTCCTGCGCGAGACCCCGTTCACTCCCCTGGACCTGGAGACGATCGAGAAGAAGATGCACGAACTGGCCGACCGCAACGTCCCCATCCAAAAAATCATTCACGACAAGTCCGAAGCCGTCGGGCAGTTTAAAAAGCTGGGCCAATCGCTCAAGGTGGAGTTAATCGAGGAGAAAGGCGGCGAGAGCGTCTCCTGTTACGCCCAGGGGGGGTTCGTCGATTTCTGCCTCGGACCCCACCTTCCCTCCACGGGCTATATCAAGCACTTCAAGCTCCTTTCCGTGTCCGGCGCATACTGGAGAGGGGACGAGAGGGGCCGGCAGCTCCAGCGTATCTACGGGACCGTCTTTTTCGATAAAAAGCAGCTCGCCGATTATCTCCACCTCCTCGAGGAAGCCAAGGAGAGGGACCACCGCAAGCTCGGCCTCGAGCTCGATCTTTTCAGCTCCTGCGAGGACCTCGGGGGCGGCCTGATCCTCTGGCACCCCAAGGGAGCCCGAATCCGGGCCACCATCGAGCAGCACTGGCGCGAGCGGCATTGGACCGGAGGCTACGACATCCTCTACACCCCCCACATCGGACGGGCCAGCCTCTGGCAGACTTCGGGTCATCTTGATTTTTACAAAGAGAGCATGTACTCGCCGATGGACATCGACGAGCAGGACTACTACCTCAAACCAATGAACTGCCCGTTCCATATTCAGGTCTATAAGACCAGGCTCCGTTCCTACCGGGATCTGCCCTTGCGCTGGGCTGAGCTGGGCACCGTTTACCGGTACGAGAGGTCGGGCGTCCTCCACGGCCTGCTCCGGGTCCGCGGGTTCACCCAGGACGACGCCCATATCATATGTACTCCCCAGCAGATCTATGACGAGATCCTGCGGGTCCTGGACTTCTCGATCAGCCTCCTGGCCGATTTCGGTTTCGTAGACAACAAGATAGAGCTCTCGGTCCGCGACCCCAAGAACCTGGCCAAGTACGCCGGGAGCGAAGAGATGTGGCAGCAGGCCGAGGCCTCCCTTGTCCGGGCCCTGGAAGCCCGCAAGCTGCCCTATAAGCGGATAGAAGGCGAGGCCGTATTTTACGGCCCTAAGATCGACATCAAGATCAAGGACGCCCTCGGCCGGCTCTGGCAGTGCACCACCATCCAGTTCGATTTCAACATGCCGGAGCGTTTCGACATGACCTATGTCGGAGAGGATAACCAGCCCCATCGGCCCTACATGGTCCACCGCGCCCTTCTTGGCTCCCTGGAACGCTTCTTCGGCATCTTGATCGAGCACTACAAGGGGAATTTCCCCCTCTGGCTGGCCCCTGTCCAGGCCGTCATCCTGCCCATTTCCGAACGGCACGAGGAGTATGCCGTCGTCCTCAACAAGCGGCTCCAAGAGCGGGGCATCCGCTCCCAGGCCGACACCCGCCGGGAGAAGATCGGCTACAAGATCCGGGACGCTGAGAACCAGAAGATCCCCCTCATCCTGGTCGTCGGCGACAAGGAAGTGGCCGCCGGAACCGCCTCGCTGAGGGTCCACACCCAGGGGGACAAGGGCCAGGTCCAGGTCGTCGAATTTCTTGATAAAATCGTTGATTTGAATAAAAATAAGTCTTTGACGCTGAGTTTTTAAGGAGGCCAAGCATTTTTAGAAGACAGCCATTCTATCCAGGACCCAGGAAAGCGAGACCGCATCGGATCAATGAAATGATTCACGCCAAAGAGATCAGAGTGATCGACGAAGAAAAGAAGCAGGTGGGGATCCTCACCGTGCCCGACGCTCTGTCTTTGGCCAGGCAAAGGGGGTTCGACCTCGTCGAGATCGCCCCGACGGCCAACCCTCCCGTCTGTCGGATCATGGACTACGGAAAATTCCTGTACGAGGAGCACAAGAGGGAGCACGAGGCCAAGAAGCACCAGAAGCAGGTCCAGATCAAGGAGATCAAGTTCCGGCCAAAGATCAGCATCCACGATTACGCCTTCAAGATGAAGCACGTGCAGCGGTTCCTGGAAGAAGGCAACAAGGTCAAGATCACGATCATGATCCGGGGCCGGGAACGCTCCAAGCCGGAGCTGGCGCATCAGCTCATGAGTCGGATCCAGACCGACGCCCAGGAGTTCGGGCGCCAGGACGGAGACATGAGGAAACAGGATTGGGCCGTGTCCGCCCTGCTCGTCCCCACCAAATCAGGAGGAAAAGATGCCAAAGCTAAAGACACACAAGGGAGCCCAAAAGAGGTTTAGGGTCACAGCCAAGAAGAAAATCG
Organism: Candidatus Aminicenantota bacterium; assembly: GCA_003524335.1. Classification (GTDB taxonomy): domain Bacteria; phylum Acidobacteriota; class Aminicenantia; order Aminicenantales; family UBA8522; genus UBA8522. The sequence goes on from DQHV01000240.1 coordinate 11,958, forward strand.
TTCATAGCCGGGCGTTCAGGAGCCACCTGCTGGTCACGAAGGACGCCAAGAGGAAGAGGCGGCTGGGCCAGAAAGCCGTGGTCAGCGGGGCCGACCGGGCCGCCGTCAAGAAGATGCTTCCCTACGAGTTCTAGAGAAACGGAAGGAGTTCAAGATGCCGCGAGTCAAGCGAGGAACAAAGCGAAGGGCCCGCCGGGCCAAGTATTTGAAGCTGGCCAAAGGCTACTGGGGAGCGAAAAGCCACAACTACCGGACAGCCAAGGAAGCCGTGGAGAAGTCCCTTCTCTACGCCTACCGCGACCGGCGCAATAAGAAACGGGATTTCCGGCGCCTTTGGATCATCCGGATCAAGGCCGCCTCAGAGCAGAACGGGCTGAGCTACAGCCGTTTCATCAACGGTTTGAAGGGACTTCACGTCGAGCTCGACCGCAAGGTCCTGGCCGAC
>DQHV01000120.1 GCA_003524335.1 Candidatus Aminicenantota bacterium
GGATCGTCCGTTCATCCTTGTTCATCTCGGAGTCGAACTCGGCCTTGATCTTGAAGATCTGCTTGAAGTCCTCATCCATGAAGTAGAGGAGGTTATACACGTAGGCGTCCCCGATCATCACGACCTTGACGTTCGACTTGATGGATTGAGGCTTGAGTCGGGTCGTGGAGATCAGGTAGAGGGAAAGGTAGTTTTGGATCTCGAAGATCTGGTTGCGGAGGGTCCTTTTGAGGGTGGGCCAAACGCCCGGCTCGATCAGGGCATCCAGGGCGTTGATGACCAAGTAGCCGCCGTTGGCCTTCAGGAACGAGCCCGGCTTGATCTTGGTGAAATCGGTCTGCCAGACGCCGAGCCGGGTGACGCTGGACTCGATCGTCCCGAACAGGTTGACGTAGTTGGGGTTTGTCTCCATGACAACCGGAGCACCCTTGAGGTCGGAGTTGTCGACCAGCAGGTTCACCCGGTATTCCAAGAAGGCATCGCCGAGCTCTTTACTCTTGTCCTCTCTTTCGTCCTTTTTCTGGGCCTTGAAGAGGTCGATGTTTCCGATCAGGTTCTCTTCGACGTAGCAGAGGTAGTCGGAGATCGGGCTTTGGGGGAACCTCTCCCGGATCCCGGTGATTCCTCCCTTGATGACGGGAGTGATGGCCTCGGCGTCCCAGCCCTTGAGGAGCGTCCGCGTCTCCTCATCGATCTCCCGAAGCTTCTCGAATATCCCCTCCAGCTCGGCCGTCAGCTCCTCGTATTTTTTCTTCAGCCCATCCAACTCCTTCTGGGTCAACTTCTTCTCCTTGACCATCGGCTCGAGCTCGCGGAAAGAGACGGGCCGGTCCTCGATCACGGGGACGAGGTCCGGCTTGACGAACAGGCCCATCTGGACCTGGATCATCGAGAACCCCTGCCGGGCGGCCTCTTCCTCGAACCGCTGCAGTATCGCCTTCTGTTTGGCCTGCTGGGCGTCGATGATGCCCTCCCTCTTGTCTGTGTAATACTTGCTTTTGAGGAGCTCGGGGATGTTGACCCGGAGCATCTCGATGAGGTTCTCCAGGGCGTCCTTGAAAAGACGGCCCTGGCCGCTGGACAGCATGATCAGGGTCGGCTCATCGGGATTCTTGAAGTTGTTGACGTAGAGGATGTCGTCCGGCGTTTTCTCTTCCTTATCCAGCTTCTCCAGGAGCTGCTTGATTGTCGTCGTCCGGCCGGTGCCGACCATGCCGGTGATAAAGATGTTGTAGCCGAGGCTCTTGATATCGAGGCCGGTTTGGATGGCCTTGAGGGCACGCTCCTGGCCGATGATTTCCGCGCAGGGATCGCAGTCATCTGTCGTCGTGAAGGGAATGGCTTCCGGATCCAGCCTCCAGCGCAATTTCTCGGGGGAGAGCTCCTCAAATATCGTCTTGTTTTTCATTCCCAGACTCCTTGTTACGGAAATCGAGGCGCATTTTTTCTTCTTATCATAAAACCAGCCCTGAGACAAGAAGCTTCCGGCCGATCGAACCTGGCCCATTAAAAAGCGGATGAAAAAAAAGCCCCGATCTGCTAGAATAGGAAAAAATCTCGGAGAAGGAATGCTATGACTTTTAAGAACCTGCTTACAAAGAAAGGCGATGGAATCGGCTGGATCACCATCAATCGTCCGGACAAGCTCAACGCTATAAACGTCGAGACCATCGAGGAGCTCAAGACCGCCTTCCGAGACTTCGAACAGGATGCCGAGGTCAGGGCGGTCATCCTCACGGGGGCCGGAGAGAAGGCCTTTGTGGCGGGGGCGGATATCAGCGAGTTTGTGCACCTCGACGCCGAGCTGGGCAGCCACTTTTCCCGCCAGGGTCAGGCCTTGACACGGTCGATCGAGAACTACCCCAAGCCCGTCATCGCAGCCGTCAATGGATATGCCCTCGGAGGCGGAACCGAGATCGCCCTGGCCTGCCATATCCGCCTGGCCTCCGAGAACGCTAAGCTGGGACAGCCCGAGGTCAAACTGGGTATCATCCCCGGATACGGCGGCACCCAGCGGCTGGCCCGGCTGGTCGGCAAGGGCAAGGCGATGGAGATGATCCTGTCTGGCCGGCTCATCGAAGCCAGGGAAGCCGGAGAGGTCGGGCTCGTCAACAGGGTCGTACCGGCGACGGAGCTCCTGTCCGCCGCCGAGGCCCTGGCCAAAGAGATCGTCAAGAACGCCCCTCTAGCCTTGGCTTATTCCATCGAGGCGATAAACCACGGCCTGGACAAAACTCTGGATGATGGTCTGGAGCTCGAAGCGCAGGTTTTCGGCCGCACCTGCGCGACCGAGGACTTCAAAGAAGGGGCGAAGGCTTTCCTGGAGAAAAGAAAGCCGGACTTTCGCGGCCGATAAAAGAGGTGACATATGGAGACATTCGAGGGTAAACTTCAAGCCAAAGGACTCAAGGTCGGCATCGTAGTCAGCCGGTTCAACAATTTCATCTCCGAACGGCTGCTCGAAGGGGCGCTGGACGCCCTGACCAGGCTGGGTGCCGCCGAAACGGACATCTCCGTCTACAAGGTCCCGGGATCGTTCGAGGTCCCCTTCCTGGTCAAGAAGCTGGCCCGGTCGAAAAAAGTGGACGGTATCATCTGCCTGGGAGCGCTCATCCGGGGAGATACGCCCCATTTCGATTTTCTGAGTGCCGAAGTAACCAAGGGCATCGCCCAGATCACGATAGACGAAGGGATCCCTTGCGCCTTTGGTATCCTGACCGTCGATACGATCGAGCAGGGCATCGAACGGGCCGGCACGAAGTCCGGGAACAAGGGCTGGGATGCCGCCTTTTCCGTCGTCGAGATGCTGAACTTGGTCAAGACCGCCAAGCTGGGCTGAGGGTTCGCGTCCATGGGCCAGAGACGGAAAGCCCGGGAAAGCGCCCTGCAGATTCTTTATCAGCTGGAGTTCGATGCCGCCGGCGCCGGCGCGGCGGTTGATTCCTTCTGGAAAAAGAAAAAGGGAGCGGCCGAGACCAAAGAATACAGCCGCTGGCTGGTCGAGGGGATTCTGGCCCAACGGGAAGAAATCGATGCGGCCATCCAGTCAATCTCCGAGCACTGGCGCATCCCCCGCATGGCCATCGTCGACCGGAACATCCTGCGTCTGGCCGCCTTCGAGCTCCTGCATACCGAACACATCGCCCCGGCGATCGTCATCAACGAGGCCATCGAAATCGCCAAGAAATTCAGCGGTCCGGAAGCCGCGACCTTTGTCAACGGGATCCTGGATGCCCTGAGGAAGAAGATCCAAGCCAAAGCCGCGCCCGAGCGAGAGGTGAAAAATGCGCGACAAGACAGACGAGAGGCAAAAGTCAAACCCCGCCGAGGGCCAAAGAAAGCCTGACCAGGACATCTCCCGGGAAGAGAAGATTGCCAAGTTGACCGAGGCGGGAGTCGATCTTTTTCCCTACCGGGCCGAACAGACTCACTCTGTTTTCGAAATCGTCCGTGATTTCGCCGCCCTGACGCCGGAAGGGCTCGAGGAGAAGAAGGCCGATGTCGCCGTCCCCGGCCGGATCCTGTCGATACGTAAGATGGGCCGGGCCACGTTTGCCACGATCTCGGACAGCCGGGCCAAGCTTCAGGTCTATCTGCGGGAGGACCGGGTCGGCGAGAAGACCTACAGGCTTTTCCCGTTGCTCGATATCGGCGACATCATCGCCGTCAAGGGGACTCTTTTCAAGACCAGGACGGGAGAACTGACCGTCCTGGTTCAAGCCTATACTTTTCTGGCTAAGTGCCTGCACCCTCTCCCTGAAAAATGGCATGGCCTCCAGGATGTCGAACTGCGGTATCGCCGCCGCTACCTCGACCTGATCATGAATCCCGAGGTGGGCGAGGTGTTCCGGCTGAGGAGCCGGATAATCGCCGAGATCCGCCGCTTCTTCGATGGCCGCGGTTATGTAGAGGTCGAAACTCCGATGATGCAGCCCATCCCGGGCGGTGCCCTGGCCCGGCCGTTCAAAACGTTTCACAACGCCCTGGGGATCGACCTCTATCTGCGCATCGCCCCCGAACTCTACCTGAAACGTCTCGTGGTCGGGGGGATGGAGAAGGTCTACGAGATCAACCGAAACTTCCGGAACGAGGGCATCTCCGCCGAGCACAACCCGGAATTCACCATGCTCGAGTTCTACGAAGCCTACAGCGATTACCACGACATGATGGAGCTGACCGAGGAGCTGCTCCATTCCCTCTGCCTCACTCTTCTCGGCAAAGAGGAATTCCCCTACGGGGACGAAGTCCTTTCTTTCAAGAGGCCGTTCGCCCGGCTGAAATACAAGGATGCGCTCTCTGTCCACAGCGGGCTGGCGCCCGCCCGGTTCGACAGCCGCGGGGAAGTGATCGCCTTCGCCGCGACCCTGGCGGCCGAGAAACAGCCGCTTTCCTACGGCAAGGCGCTGGATGTCATCTTCGATAAGCTGGTCAAGCCGAAAATCGTCCAGCCGACCTTCATCATCGACCCGCCGAAGGAGATCTCTCCTCTGGCCAAGACATCACGCCAGGATCCAGAGCAGGCGGAGCGGTTCGAGCTGGTCGTGGCCGGGATGGAGATCGCCAACGCCTTCAGCGAGCTTTCCGATCCCCAGGAGCAGAGAAAGCGCTTTGAACAGCAGGCCGAAGAGCTAAAGAAAGGTGACCAGGAATCCCACTGGATCGACCTGGATTATGTCCAGGCCCTGGAATACGGACTTCCCCCGACGGGCGGGGAGGGGATCGGGATCGACCGGCTGACCATGCTCCTGGCCAACCGGCGGTCGATCCGGGAGGTCGTCCTTTTCCCCCTTTTGAAACCGAAGGAATAAAGCCCCATGAGCTACGAGCTGTTCATTGCCTCCCGCTACCTTAGAGCGAAAAGAAAGCAGGCCTTCATCTCGGTGATCACCTTTATCTCGANNTTGAGCGGAGAAGGGATAGCCGGATACCAGGACCTGATCGCCCAGGTACGCGGCGTCGGGGGAGTTCAAGTCGTTTCTCCGGTCATCTATGATATGGTCCTGATCAGCGGCCCTTACAAGAGCAAGGGAGGGATGCTGAAGGGAATTGATTTCGAGCTCGATAGGGCGCATTCCCCTTGGCTGGCTAAGTTGGACCAAGGATCGATTCCTTCCGACTCCCCACAGGAAGGCATCCTCCTCGGCAAGGAGATCGCCTTCTCCATCGGCGCGAGCGTCGGGGATGTGGTCACTATCCTGACTTCGTCTTCGCGGCTGTCCCCGATGGGGCTCGTCCCCAGGATGAAGAAGTACCTAGTCAGCGGCCTCTTTTCTACCGGCCTCTATGAATTTGACTCGACGACGGCTCTCATCTCATTGAGCTCGGCCCAGGCTTTGTTTAAATTGGATGAAAGGATCAACCATCTCCAGATCAAGATTGCCGATATCTTCAGTGCGCCGGAAGTGGCGGAGGAACTGCGGCGCGTCCTGCCGCCGACAACCTATGTAACGACCTGGATGGAGCTCAACCGTTCCCTGTTTTCGGCCCTGAAACTCGAGAAGAACATCATGTTCTTGACAATTACCCTGATCGTGCTCGTGGCCGCCCTGAACATCATCGCCACCCTCATCCTGATGGTCATGGAGAAAACACGGGACATCGGCGTCCTGATGGCCATCGGAGCGACTTCCAGCAGCGTCCGGAAGATATTCTTCCTCCAGGGGGCGATGATCGGCCTCATCGGGACGACAGGGGGGACGCTGCTCGGTCTCCTCTGCTGCTGGCTCGCCAATACCTTCCGGCTGATCAAAGTGCCGGTCGATATCTACCAGGTCTCCTACGTCCCATTCCATATCAAGCCGATCGACTTAGTGATCATTATCGGGGTCAGCCTGTCCATTAGTTTGCTCTCAACGCTGTTCCCGTCGCACCGCGCTTCCAGGGTCGACCCCGTGGTGGCCTTAAAATATGAATAACCTGGTGGTCGTCACCGAGAACGTCAGCAAGGCGTACCCCTTGCCCAAGGGCACGCTCTGNNGTGGCCGTCATGGGCGCTTCAGGAGTCGGGAAGACGACCTTCCTCAACTTGCTTGGCGCCCTGGACCGACCAACCGAAGGGAAAATTCTCCTGGACGGCGAGGATATCCAGGCCAAGGGCGAGAGGGAAAAGGCCCGCCTTCGGAACGAGAAGATCGGGTTCGTCTTTCAATTTTACCATCTTCTGCCGGAATTCACGGCCCTGGAGAACGTCGCTCTTCCCCTTCTGATCAGGGG